>NZ_JBEUPA010000094.1:0-33549 GCF_040492065.1 Actinomadura sp. NPDC000929
GCGGCGCCCGCGGCGGCAGCGAGGGCCCCGACGGTGATCTCGGTGAGGGAGATGGCCGACACCAGGGCCAGGTACACCGCCAGCAGCGCCGTCCACCAGGCCAGCGGCTCGGCGGCACGCCGGGCGGGGCCGGGTCGCGGCCGTGGTCCCGGCGCGCCCGGCGGCTCATCGGGTGGCATGGGGTTCGGCATACCCGGAGCGAGGGTTCCAACCGTCGGCGGCGGCCGCCCGCCGTATGCGGGGCCTGCCGCGCCGGGCGGCTCGCATGTTTGCGGTGGCCGGGTGGGGTACGCCGCGGTACGGCCGACGAACGCGATTCTTCGCCGGCGGGGCGCCGCGCCCGGTGCGGCGCCCCGCCGGTTCGGCAGGCAGATCCCCCCGACGGAAGGACGGATGATGGAGACCCCCTCGGTCCCGGGCAACGGGTCCGGACAAGCGAGCAAGAACGTCAGCAGAGCGGCGGGCAAGGCGGCGGGCACGGCCGAGGCCGCCGGCACGGGCGCGAAGAGCACCGCCAAGGGCACCAAGGACAGCGCCAAGAGCACCAAGGACACAGCGAAGGGCACGGCCAACAGCGCTGCGAAGAGCACCGCGGGTACCGCCAAGGGCGCGGCGCAGAGCGCCAAGGGCACCGCGCAGGGCGCGGCGAAGACGGCGGGGACCGGGGTGGCGCGGGCCGGCGGCCAGGTGGCGGCGCTGCCCGGCCGTGTGGCGGGCGTGGCCAAGCTGCTCACGCTGGGACGGTTCCTGAGGGCGGTGCCGGTGGCGGGCGCGGCCGTCGCCGGGATCGTCGTCGGGCGCCTCTCCGCCCGCAAGCGCTGACCCCGGCGTTTCGCGAGTCTTTCGACGAGGGCGACGCCCCCGCAGAACCCGGTTCTGCGGGGGCGTCGCGCATGTCTGGACGGACATTTCGCCTTGACCAGCACATAACCGGAAACGGTTCTCCTGTTTAGGCAGACCGAGACGGGTACACCGGGGTTCATGCTTCACCCCCAAACGGGTCAACCCCGAGAAGGAGCGATCACATGACTGGGCCGGTCGCCCAGCAGACTTCGGGCAGCAATGTCGTGCAGCGCGGCGGTTCCGGCAGCGGGCTCGCCGACGTCGTCGACCTGATCCTGGAGAAGGGTCTGGTCATCGACCTGTACGCGCGGGTCTCGCTGGTGGGAATCGAGATCCTCACGATCGACGTGCGGATCGTGGTCGCCAGCGTCGACACCTACCTGCGGTTCGCCGAGGCGGTGAACCGTCTGGACATCGCTCACGACGGCACCTCGCAGGGCCTGCCGGAGTTCGTTGGCGGAATGCAGGAGTCGGGCGCGAAGAAGAAGACGCGCGGTGCCCTGGAGGGGGCCCAGGAGCGGCTGAAGGAGACCTTCGGCGGCGACTCCGACGAGGAAGAGGACAAGGAACCCGCGCGGCGCCGCTCGTCGCGCAAGAAGGAGGACGAGGAAGAATGAGCACGCCTCAGACCCCCGGCGGCTCTGAGGCCGGGGACCGGATCCCGCAGTACGTGTACGGGGTGACCCGGTCGGGCGTGGCGCTGCCACCGGACCTGGCCGGGCTGGACGACCGGCCGGTGTCGCTGGTGGAGGACGGGGGCACGGCCGCCGCCGTCGTCAGCGACCTGCCGGCCGACCGCGCCCTGGGCGAGCGCGCCGACCTGGTCGCGCACCAGCGGGTCCTCAACGCGCTGGTCGACGCCGGCACCGTGGTCCTGCCGTTCCGGTTCGGGGCCGCGCTGGCCGACCGCGGCGCGGTGGAGAAGGAACTGCTGGCCGACAACTCCGAGCGTTTCGCGCAGGTCCTGGACCAGCTGGACGGCCGCGTCGAACTGCGCGTCAAGGGCACCTACGTCGAGGACGCGGTGCTGCGGGAGATCATGCAGAACGACCCGGAGGTCGCCGAGCTGGCGCAGCGGCTGCGGGAGGTCCCGGCCGACGCCGCCGACGCCGTCTACTACGACCGCGTCCGGCTCGGCGAGCTGATCGCGCAGTCGATGCAGCGGCTCCGGGAGAGCGACGAGCAGGTCCTGCTGGACGGGGCGGCCTCGGCGGCCGAGGCGTTCACGCGCAAGACCCCGGCCCGCGAGGAGGACGTCCTGGACGCCTCCTTCCTGGTCCGCGCCGACCGCCGCGCCGCGTTCGAGGAGGCCGTGGAGAAGCTGGGGCAGCAGCACGGCGACCGGATCCGCATCCGGCTCATCGGGCCGCTGCCGCCCTACGACTTCGTTCCGGAGGCGTGACAGGCGATGGGATTCTTCACCGGTCTGGTCACGGCCCCCCTCGCGCCCGTCAAGGGCGTGATGTGGCTGGCCGAGACCCTGACCGAGCAGGCCGAGGCGCAGCTGTACGACCCGGGGCGCATCGCCGCGGAGATGCAGCAGGTGGCAGACGAGGCCGCCGCCGGCGAGATCACCGAGGAGGAGGCCGCCGAGCGCGAGGAGGAGCTGATCCGCCGCTTGAACGAGGGCCGCGCCCGCGGCTACCAGCCGGGCGGCTAGGAGGCCGGTGATGTTGTCCGCGTCCAAGGCCGCCGCGATGGCGGTGGAGCACGTGACGGCGATGACCGGCCGCAGGGCCGAGAGCGTCGTGGGAATGGAGCGCACGGAGGAGGGCTGGCGCGTCAAGGTGGAGGTCGTGGAGACCCACCGCATCCCCGACTCGGCGGACATCCTCGCGGTGTACGACACCGAGGTGGACGCCGAAGGGGAGCTGGTGAGCTACCGGCGCGCCGGCCGCTACTCCCGCGGACGAGTGGAGAGGAACTGAGCGGCTGTGAGTGAGATCTCCTGGACCGGCCAGCGCTCGCCGGCGCGGTCGGTGGCCGGGGAGCGGCAGGGCGCCAACCTGGCCGACCTGCTGGAACGCATCCTCGACAAGGGGATCGTGATCGTCGGGGACGTCCGGGTGAACCTGCTGGACATCGAACTGCTGACGATCAAGCTTCGGCTGCTGGTGGCGTCGGTGGACCGGGCCAAGGAAATGGGCATCGACTGGTGGGAGCACGACCCGTCGCTGTCGTCCAAGGCCCGGCAGAAGGAGGTGGACGGCCAGGGCGACCGCGAGCTGCTGGAGGAGAACCGGCGGCTGCGCGAGCGCCTGGCCGCCCTCGAGGCCGGCGCCGACGGCGCCGCCGAACGGACCGGAGACGGAAAGGAGCCCTCATCATGACCGCCCCCGGGTTCGCCGGCCGGACCGCCGGCGACCACGCCGCCGACCCGGCCGGCACCGGCGTCTACCTGTACGGAGTCGCGCGCGGCCTGGACCCGGCCGCGCTGCGCGACGCTTCCGGGGTGGCCGGCGCGCCCGTGCGCGGCGTGGTCGCGGCAGGACTGACCGCCCTGGTCAGCACCGTCCGGCTCGACGAGTACGGCGAGGCGGCGCTGCGCGCCAACCTGGAGGACCTGCAGTGGCTGGAGGCCACCGCCCGCGCCCACCACGACGTGGTGGACCGGGCCGCGCACGCCGCCCCGACCGCGCCGGTGCGCATCGCGACGATCTACCGCGACGACGCCCGCGTCGCCGAGGTCCTCACCGACGAGGGCGGCCGGTTCACCGAGGTCCTCGACCTCATCGACGGCCGCTCGGAGTGGGGCGTGAAGGCCTACGCCGACCCTGAACTGCTGCGCGGCGACACCGGCCGCGACGGCCCCGACCCCGGTGGGGGGCTCGCGCCGGGCGCCGAGCCCCTCACCGGCCCCGGCCAGGACGCGGAGGACACGGAGGGCGCGGCCCCCGCCGGGCCGGGAGCGGCGTACCTGCGGCGCCGGCAGCAGGAGCGCCGCCGCCGCGCCGACGCCGGCCGCCGGGTCGGCGAGCAGGCCGACGCGGTGCACGCCGAACTCGCCGACCACGCCGTGGCGTCCCGGCACCACCCGCCGCAGGACCCGCGCCTGTCGGGCCGGGCGGGCACCCAGATCCTCAACGTCGCCTACCTGCTGGACGAGGAGCAGGTGGAGGGGTTCCTGGCGGTGGCGCGGGCCGCCGACCAGAGGCTGGCGGGCATCGAGGTGGAGGTGACGGGGCCCTGGCCGCCCTACTCCTTCATCGAGCCGGGGGCGGCGTGACGGCCCTCCTGGACCAGGGCCGCGACGCCCCGATGGAGCGGATCGCGCTGGTCGACCTGCTGGACCGCCTGCTGGCGGGCGGCGTCGTCATCACCGGCGACCTGGTCATCTCGATCGCGGGCGTGGACCTGGTGGAGGTGTCCCTGCGGGCGCTGATCACCTCCGTCCGAGACGAGCTGCTGCCCGAGGAGGAGCGACCGTGACCCGACCCGACCACCGGCCCCCCGGCCCGACCGGCGCCGGGCCCTCCGCGCGCGGCGACCGCGAGCGGGGGAGCCGCGACCCGGTCAGCGGGGAGGTGTCGGTGCACGACCCCGCTGTCGGCGACCCCTTCACCGACGACATCCTGGCCGGCCGCACCGAATCGTCCTCCCGGGGGACCTCCGCCGGAGCCTCCCACGGGGACGCCCCGGTGCGCGCCGCGCCGGTGCGGGAGGCGGACCTGCGGGAGCGGTCCTCGCGCACGATGCAGCGGCTGCGCTCCGACCCCGAGACGGTCGAGCGGGACCTGGTGAAGCTGGTGCTGACCCTGGTCGAACTGATCCGGCAGCTCATGGAGCGGCAGGCGCTGCGCCGCGCCGAGGGCGGCGACCTCACCGACCAGCAGATCGAGGACCTCGGGCTGGCGCTGATGCGCCTGGACGAGGCGATGACCCGCCTCAAGGACCACTTCGACCTGGACGACCACGACCTCAACCTCGACCTCGGCCCCCTCGGCCCGCTCCTGCCAGACAACTGACCGGCCCGCCCTCCGGGCCCGTGCCCAGGGGCGGCTCTCACCCCGGGTTCACGGCGGTGGCCTTGAAGAACGTGTAGTGGAACGTTCCGTCGGCGTCCGCGGCGCGGTGCAGGTCGGCGACCCCCCGGTCGAAGTCGGCCGGGGTGGCCAGCCCCGCCGCGACGGCCTCCCCGCGCACCGACTCGATCATCGCGGTGAAGGTGTCGCGGGTGAAGGCCCGCCGCAGGCCGGGCCGCGCCCGGTCGGCGTACACGGTCCGCGGGACCACGCCGACCCGCGCGTACCCGGCCTCGGCCAGCAGCGGCCCCAGCCGCCGCCCGAGCAGCGCGTCGCCGCCCGCCGCGGCCTGCAACGCGACCTGATGGGCGATCGCGGCGCGCGCGTGGGCGCTGTCAGGGTGGAAGAACGCCGACCCGTGGTCGCCCTCGACGGCCGTGAGGGTCCCCCCGGGCCGCAGCACCCGCCGCAGACCCGCTAGCACGGCGCGCGGATCGGGCAGATGCTCCAGCACGAAGCACACGAACACGTGGTCGAACTCCGCGTCGCCGAACGGCAGGTCCCGCAGGTCCGCGCACCGCCACCGCACCCCCGCCGCGGGGAAGGACGCCTCGACGCGGGCACGGGCCTGCTCCAGCGACTCCCGCGAAAGGTCCACCGCGGTCAGGCGCGCACCGGGGGAGCGCGCCACCAGATGCACCGTCTGCGCCCCCACCCCGCAGCCGGCCTCCAGCACCCGGCTGCCCGCCGGATAGGCCGTCCCGTCGTGCACCAACGCGGCCAGAGCGTCGGCCTGGTCGCCGAGCCGCCGCGCCTCCCGTCCCGAGTACCCGTGCACGTAGCCGCCGGGACCGTCCGTCATCGTGGTTTCCATGCGACCACCGTGGCCGCACAATGGCCCAGTGAACAGGTCCAAAGACGACGAACCGAACAGGTCCGTAACGCCAGGGTCGGACTTCCTGCACCTCGACCCCGCCGACGCCCCGCCCGGCGGGCTCGCCGACTGGCTCGCCGGACGCCTCCGCGACGCCGTCGCCGACGGCCGCCTGCCCGTCGGAACCCGCCTGCCCGCCACCCGCGTCCTGGCCGCCGAACTGCGCGTCTCCCGCGGCGCGGTCACCGAGGCCTACCAGCGCCTGGCCGACGAAGGCCACCTCGCCGGACGCGGCCGAGCCGGCACCATCGTCGTCGCGGCCCCCCTCACCCCAGCACCCCCGCCCGAACACCCCACTCGGGCGACCACCGTTCCAGCCCCGGCGCTGTCCGCCCCGTTCCCCACCCACCCAGGCCCCGACATCTTCGACACCCTGCGCGACCTGCCCGCCCGCATCGACCTGTCACCCGGCCTGCCCGACCTCGCCGCCTTCCCCCGCGCGGCCTGGCAGCGCGCCGAACGCACCGTCCTGCGCGACCTGCCCGCCGCCGGACTCGGCTACGGCGACCCGCGCGGCACCCCCGCCCTGCGCACCGCCGTCGCCGCCTGGCTCGCCCGCTACCGCGGCATCACCGCCGACCCCGGCAGCATCGTCGTCGTCGCCGGCACCGCCCAGGCCCTCGGCCTCGTCGCCCGCGTCCTCACCCGCGAAGGCATCGACCGGATCGCCGTGGAGGACCCCGGCTCCCTCGGCGTCCGCCAGCACCTGGCGCACTGGGGGATGGCCACCCCGCCCGTCCCCGTCGACACCGCCGGCATCCGCGTCAACCGCCTCCACGCCACCGGCGCCCCCGCCGTCCTGCTCACCCCCGCCCACCAGTTCCCCACCGGCGCCGTCCTCAGCGGCGACCGCCGCCGCGACCTCACACGCTGGGCCGCCGAAGGCGGCCTGATCATCGAAGACGACTACGACGCCGAACACCGCTACGACCGGCCCCCCGTCCCCGCCCTGCGCTCCATGCTCACCGACCGCGCCTTCTACCTCGGCAGCGTCTCCAAACTCCTCGCCCCCGCACTGCGCACCGGCTGGATCCTGCCCCCGCCCCCGCACCTGGACGCCGTCATCGCCGAGAAACGCTTCGCCGACCTCGGCAACGCCGCCCTCCCGCAACTCGTCCTCGCCGAACTCATGAACTCCGGCGAGATGGAACGCATCCTGCGGCTCCTGCGCCGCCGCCACCGCCGACGCCGCGACACGATGATCCAGGCCATCGCCGCCCACCTGCCCACCGCCGCCGTCCACGGCGCCGCCGCCGGACTGCACCTGACCATCACGTTCCCCGATGACCCTCCAGGCGCCCTCCACGACTCCGCCCTCGCCGCCGCCGCACTGGAACACGGCGTCAAAACCCACCCGCTGTCATGGCACGCACAACGCCCCCACCCGCCCGGGCTCGTCCTCGGCTACGCCGCCGTCCCCACCTCAGCCATCACCGACGCCATCGCCGCCCTCGCCCAAGCCCTCCACCACACCCGCCATCACGCCGCCGCCCGAGCGGCCAGAACCTCCGCCTCCCACAGATCGCGGTAAGCCCCCGGCACCGCCAGCAACTCCTCATGCCGACCCCGCTGCACCACCCGCCCCCGATCCAGCACCACCACCTCGTCGGCCGCACCCAGCGCCGCCAACCGATGCGTCACCAGCAGCAGCGTCCCGCCCCCCGGCGCCTCCAGCAGCTCGCGCGTCACCGCGTCCGCCGCCGCGGGATCCAACCCCTCCGTCGGCTCGTCCAGCACCAGCACCGGCGGATCGGCCAGCAGCGCCCGCGCCAGCAGCAGCCGCTGCCGCTGCCCGCCCGACAGACCGCGCCCACCCGCCCCCACCACCGTGTCCCACCCGTCCGGCAACGCCCGCACCACCTCGGCGAACCGCGCCCGCTCCGCCGCCGCCCACAACCGCTCCTCATCCGCGTCCGGACGCGCCAGCAGCACATTCGCCCGCACCGACGCCGCGAACACGTGCGCGTCCTGCGCCAGCCCCCGCACCGCCTCCCGCACATCCCCGGGCGCATACACCCCCACGTCCCGCCCACCGAGCAGCACCGCACCCGCCGCCACCGGCACATCCCCCGACACCGCCGCCAGCAGCGTGCTCTTGCCCGCACCGCTCGCCCCCACCACCGCGACCCGCCGACCCCGCTCCACCCGCAGATCCACCCCGTCCAGAGCCACCCCCTCCCCAAAGGCGACCCGCACCCCCAGCAACTCCACCGCGAGCGGACCCCGCGGCACCACCACCGGACGCGCCGGACACGACGCCGGGGGAGAGGCCAGCACCGCCCCGACCCGGCCCACCGCAGGCGCCACCTCCCGCAACCGCTGCGCCGCACCCGCCAACGGCAGCACCGACTCCACCGCCACCAGCGCCGTCAACGCCACCACCGCCGCACCCACCTCGTCCACACCCGCACGCAACCCCGCCCACGCCACCCCCGCGACCGTCACGCCCTGCACCACGAAACCCGCCGCCGCCACCACCGCCGACACCCGCGCCGCCGACCGCTCCGCCCGCTCCAGCCCCCGCACCGCCTCCCGCGCCCGCTCCGCGAACCGCCCCGACGCCCCGAACATCGCCAGATCCCGCGCACCCTCCAGCACATCCAGCGCCCGCACCGCCAACACCTCACGCCCGTCCGCCATCCGCGCCGCCGCACGCCCACCGGCCACCGCCGCCACCCCCGGCAGCACCACCCCCGCCACCAGCAGACCCACCGCCAGCACCACCGCCGCCGACGCCTCCACCAGCGCACACACCGCCACCCCCGCGGCCCCGCACACCACCGACCCCGCCACCGGCAGCACACACCGCAGCAGCAGATCCTGCACGGCGTCCACATCCGACACCATCCGCGTCAGCGCATCACCGTCACGCACCCGCCGCGCCCCCGGACGCGCCGCCGCCAACGCGTCGAACACCCGGCCCCGCAACTCCGCCAGCGCCCGCAACGCCGCGTCATGCCCCGCCAGCCGCTCCACATACCGCAGCGACCCCTTCGCCAGCGCGAACCCCCGCACCGCCACCACCGCCACCGACAACGCCGCCAGCTCCGGACGCTGCGACGCCCGCGCGATCAGCCACGCCGCCGCCGCGATCAACCCCAGCCCGCACAGCTCCGCCGCCGCACCCGCCACGCCCGCCGCCACCAGCCGCACCGCGTGCGGACGCACCGCGCCCCACACCCCCGACACGCCCCTCACGCCGCCACCCCACCGACACGCCCACCGGCCCCCGCGCACACCCGGCCGCCCTCCAACCGCACCACCCGGTCCACCGCCCGCAGCAACGCCGGACGATGCGCCACCAGCACCGCCGTCCGCCCCGCCAGCAACCGCACCGCCGCATCCACCAGCACCCGCTCACTGTGCAGATCCAGCCGCGCCGTCGGCTCGTCCAGCAGCATCACCGGCCCACCCGACAGGAACGCCCGCGCGATCGCCACCCGCTGCCGCTGCCCCGCCGACAACCCCGCACCGCCCTCACCCAGCACCGTCGCCAACCCCTCCGGCAGATCCTCGACGAAATCCGCCGCGGCCGCCCGCACCGCCTCCCGCACCCGCTCCATCCCCGCGCCCGGATCACCCAGCCGGACGTTGTCGGCCACCGACGCCGCGAACAGATGCGGCCGCTGCGGCACCCACCCCACCCGCGCCCGCCACGCCCCCGCCTCCAGCTCCGCGAGATCCACCCCGTCGACCAGCACCCGCCCCGAATCGGGGGACACCAGCCCCGCCAGCACCAGCAGCAGCGTCGACTTGCCCGCCCCCGACGGCCCCGTCACCGCCACCCGCTCACCCGGCCCCACCCGCAGCGACACCCGGTCCAACGCCGCCTCCGCCGCACCCGGATACCGCACCGTCACCTCCTCCAGCACGATCTCCGGAGCCCGCTCACCCGCCACGACCCGGCCCCCCCCCCCCGAAACCGCCGGCGCGTCCAGCACCGCGAACACCTCCCGCGCCGCCGCCACCCCCTCCGCACTCGCGTGGAAACGCTGCCCCAGCGCCCGCAACGGCAGATACACCTCGGGCGTCAGCACCAGCACCAGCAGACCCGTCGCCAGCACCATCTCCCCGCCCAGCAACCGCAACCCCACCGGAACCGCCACCAAAGCCACCGACAACGCGCACACCAGCTCCAGCACCAGCGACGACAGGAACGCCACCCGCAGCGCCCGCACACTCGCCCGCCGATGCTCACCCGCCAGCTCCCGCACCACCACCGACTGATGACCGGTCCGCCCGAACGCCCGCAACGTCCCCAGCCCCGCCACCACGTCCCGGAAATGCCCGCCCAACCGGTGCAGCAGCCCCCACTGCCGCCCCGTCAACGCCGCCGTCCGCATCCCCACCAGAGCACCGAACACCGGCACCAGCGGAACCGTCACCACCACCACCAGCGCCGACGCCCAATCCGCCGCCACCAGCCGCACCAGCACCACCACCGGCACCGCACACGCCGCCACCACCTGCGGCACATAACCGGTGAAGAACGGATCGACCGCGTCCAACCCCCGGGTCAGCAACGTCACCCGCCCGCCCGCATCACCCGCGGCCCACCCCAGCAGCTCACCCCGCAGCCCCCGCTTCACCCGCGCCGCCGCCCGGCCCGCCACCAGCGCAACCGCCCACGCCAGCAACGCCCGCCCCGCAACTGCCACCGCGACCCACGGCAACGGGCCCGCATCCAGACCCGCCACCGCCCGCACCAGCAACTCCGCCTGCACCACCAGCAGCACACCCTGACCCGCCGCCAGCACCCCCAGCAGCACCATCACCCGGCCAGGAACCAACCGCAGCAGACGCCGCTCGACACCCCTCACCCCGACCGCCTACAGGTACGAGGGCGACTCCACACGCCCCCGGAACGTCCACCACACCAGCGCCTGCGACGCCAGCAGCAGCGGCAGCACCACCACCGTCACCACCGCCGTCACCGTCAGCCCCGCACCCTCGGCCACCACCCGCGACCACTCCACCTGCACCCCGGCCACCACCGGCGCCCCCGCCATCACCAGCGCCGACAACCCGTACCGGGCCGGAACCCGCCCCGCACGCCCCGCCAACCCCACCGGCAGCCGCCACCGCGCGAACCCCGCACCATGCCAGGCGAACAGCACCGCCAACGGCAACCCCGCGACACTCCCCACACCCATCCCGCCACCGGCCAGCACCGAACCCAGCACCGACCCCCACGCCAGCGCCAGCGCCCAACTCCCCGCCACCACCGCCGCGTCACACCCGCCACGCCACCCCGCCGCGTCCACCCGGCCCCGCAGCCACAACCCCATGTCCCGCACGACCCACCCGAACAGCAGCACCGCGAACAGCGGATACAACTCCTCCAGCAACCCGTGCTCCAGCCCCGGGAACGCACCCGCCACCAGACCCGCCGCCGCCACCAGCCACACCTCGTTGCCCAGGAAGAACGGCGCGAACGACGCGATCACCAGCCGCCGCTCCCGCTGATCCCGCCCCAGCCACGGCAGCAGCATCCCCACCCCGACATCGGCGCCGGCCAGCACCAGATACCCGGCCGAGAACACCGCCAGCAACACCACCGCGAGAGAATCCATCACCAGGCTCCTGTCAGAACGTCGGGCTCATCACCGGCGCGGCCGGCTCCGCCGGGGGAGGGGCACCCAGTCCCGCCCCCTCCGGACCCCGCCGCGCGAACCGCGCCAGCAGCCACGCGTTCACCCCGAACAGCACCCCGAACAGCACCGAGAACGCCACGAACGACACCGTGATCGTCCCCGACCCCACCCCCGGCGACAGCGCGTCCCGCGTCTTCAGCACCCCGTACACCATCCACGGCTGCCGCCCCACCTCACGGAACACCCACCCCGACACCATCGCCACATACGGCAGCGGCACCGCCACGATCATCAGCACGTGGAACACCCGCCCCCGCACCAGCCACCCACCGAACGGGAACTTCACCAGCGCCACCAGCGCCACCAGAAGCATCAGCAACCACATCGTCACCATCAGCCCCTCACCGACCCCCGCCAGCACCGGCGGCCGATAGTCGTCCGGCCCGAACCGCGCCGTGAAATCCGCCACCGCGGCCGCCGCCTTGTGCCCGCCCGTCTTCGTCGGCTGCGCGTACTGGAACTGCGTCCCACCGAAAACCACCACCGGCATCACCGACACCATCACCGTCAGCAACCCGATCCGCATCGACCGCCGGAAGAACTCCACCTCCGCCGTCCGCCGCAGCAGGTGAAAACCACTCACCCCCGCCATGAAGAACCCCGCCGTCAGCAACCCCCCGAACAGCACATGGAAGAACGCCAGCAACGCCGTCGGATTCGTCAGCAGCGCCCCCGCATCGTCCAGCCGCGCCACACCGTCCACCATCACGAACCCCACCGGACGCTGCAGCCACCCGTTCGCCACCAGCACGAAGTACGCCGACAGATACGCCGTCAACGTCACCACCCAGATCAGCGCCAGATGCACCCACCGGTTCAGCCGATCCCACCCGAAAATCCACAACCCCAGGAACGTCGACTCCACGAAGAACGCCACGATCGTCTCCAGCGCCAGCGGCACCCCGAACACGTTCCCCGTCACCCGCGACAGCCCCGACCAGTTCAACCCGAACTGGAACTCCATCACCAACCCGGTGACGATCCCCACCGCATAGTTGATGACATACAACTGCCCCCAGAACCGCACCATCCGCGCATGCACCACGCTGCCCGACACCGTCGCCCGCGTCTGCGTCAACGCCACCAGCGTCGCCAACCCCAGCGTCAGCGCCACGAACAGAAAATGCGTGCCGGCCGTCAACGCGAACTGCACCCGCGCCAGAACCAGCGCGTCCCCACCCATCAGCGCACGCTCCAAGAATCGATCCGCAACGACCCCACGATCCTCGGCCCGCACCCACCGCCCACGAATCCGGCGAGAGGGTTCAACCGCCCTGCGCCTTTCGCGTACCGGCCACCCGCCGCCTACGACTCCGGATGTACGCCGCCCCGCCGCGCCCCCAACCCCAGCACGACCGCCACCACCACATACGGCACCGCCGCCACCCCCATCAACACCCCCGCACCAGCCCACCGCGACCCCAGCGCATACCCCGCGAACACCAGAACCGCCACCGCCTCCGCCCCGAACCCCGCCACCGACGTCACCGTCGCCCGCGCCCCATCACCCACCCGCTCCTGCAACCCCGCGTCCGCCGCCGCCATCGCCCACCGGAACACCCCGAACGCCACCGCCACCAGCACCAGCCCACCCGGCCGACCACCCCACGACCCCACCGCCAGGCACACCGCACCCACCCCGAGCACCGGCGCCAGCCACCGCACACCCCGCCCCGCCGCCCAACCCCCCACCGCATCACCCACCGTCACCACCATCACCAGCAACGGCACCACCGACGCCGCCACACCCGTCGACCGCACCAGCAACGGCACATACTCATCCAGCGCCGTCACACCCTCCAGCACCACCACCAGGACCAGCGCCCGCCGCACCGCCGGCTCACCCCGCACCTGCGCCCACCCCTGACGCACCACCGACCCGAACGACGGCTCCTCCGCACCCTCACCGCCACCCCGCGACTCCGGCAGAAACCACCCCACCACCGCACAGCCCACGCAAGCCGCCACACTCGCCGCACCCAGCCCCCGATACCCCCACACCGCCAGCACCGGCGACGCCACCGCCGACGCGGCCACCACCGCCAGCAGCGACACCGCCTCAGACCGCCCGACCAACCGCGCATAGGCGCCCGACGCCCCGACCCGCTGCAGCTCCTCGTACACCAGCGCCTGCATCGTCCCCGAACGCAGCGCCGACCCCGCGCCCCACAGCACGAAACCAGCCGCGAACGCCGGATACGAAGGAAAGAAAGCCCACAGCCCGAAACCCGCGCCCGGCAGCAGGGGAGCGGCCACCAGCAGCCACCGCCGCGAGAACACATCCGCCCACAAACCGGACGGCAGCTCCAGAGCGAACGCCGTGACCGACCAGATCACGAACAACGACGAAACGGCGGCGGGGGAGAGCCCGGTCTCGGCGAACAGCACCGCGTACACCGGGTACAGAAGAACGAAATCCTCAAGGAACGCGTAGCCGTACAGCCTCCGCGCGAGCCCCGCCTCAGGTGAAGATCAATGTCGTCGACGCATGCCCGCACCCTAACCGGCACAAGCCCAACCGCGCACCAAAATATCCGGGGGGAGCGCCGAGCCGCTGGACGAGCACGGCCCCGGCATCGCTTCCCCCCGGGGAGGTCGGTGAAGCGGGGGGAGAGGCCCAACCAAGCCCACCGACAGTCACTCTCCGTAACGAATACTGCTCGTTTCACGCACCCGCGGGGGAGCGACCGAAGAGGGCCAGCAGGCGCACCTGATCGTCGGCGTCCTCGGAGACAGAAGCCTCGGGACCCAACATGCCCGCCTCACGACCAGCAGGCGCCATCTGCCGCGCGGTCGTCAGCGCGGGCCCCACCAGATCGGCGTCGAAGACGACCGACTGCCCGGTGGCCTCGGCCAGATCCCACGCGTGGACGAGCAACTCCAGCGGATAACCCTCCAGCCACTCGTACAACGTCATCTCCAGCCCGAGAGCCAACTGCACCGGCCGCGCCAGCGCCTCGGGCGTCAGCTCGGCCATCATCCGCGCGCGCACCTGCCGCCAGGACCCCAACGGATCAGCACCGGCGACCTCGCGCCAGTCCGGATCGTCCTCGGGCAGCGGACGCCCGGCGGCCCGCATCTCGACCACCAGCAGCCCGGCCGTCACATGCCCGGCCACGTCGACCGCCGCCCAGCCCTCACACGGCGAGGGGGACAGCCACCGGTCCGCCGGCACCGCAGCCAGTACCGCCTCGAAGACGTCCAACGCACGAACGAACCCTTCCGGCACCAACCACATCACCTCTACTGAAGACCTCTGTAATTCGACCTGCCACTATTCTCAGCGCTCGAGACGCGACCGGCCTCTGATATGCCGTGGGCGTAACCTTGCGCCCGCTCGCACACCCGAATGGCGGGTGGAAAGCGACTGCGCGGTAGATCCACCATCCCCATGCTTCGCAGCGGACGGCTCAACCTGCATCCCGCTCTCGTCAAGGACGATTGCCATGGCGTTGGACATGACCGAAGCGGACATCAGAGCGATCGCCGGCGTCGACGACTGGCGTGGCGGCATCATCGCGCCCAGCGATCGGCCGTCTCAAGCCGCCGTTCGAACACCCGACAGCTCACGGCCTCCGACGGAGAGCATCCAGTCGTCCGTCGGCCTGTATTCCCAGGACCTGTCTGAGGGTTCGGCGAACCGCATCGCCTTCGAGGACGCCGTGCGGCGATGATGCAGGGGTGTTCTTCGAAGATCTCACCGTGTACGACTACCTGGCCGAGGACTCGTTCACGGATGGGGAGTCCGGTTTCTAGGGCCTCTGGTACCGGCCGACGTACGTACGCCTGAACGTTGGGTGGCTGGAGGTCGGCAGGCCGTACTCGACAGGTCCCGTCCCCGAGCTGTTCCCAGAGAAGCTGAAGGCCATCCAGAAGCTGCAACGGATGAACGTCTGTCTCGGGGTGCATGAGTGCGATCTCTGTCCTCCGGGAGAGGGCCCGGAAGGAAACGGGGAAGTCCGGATCCCAGGTGCGCCCGGGCTCGCGTACGCAGCTCCGTCGCTGATCACCCACTACATCACCGAGCACGGCTATCAGCCGCCCGAGGCCTTCATCGACGCCGTTCTCGCCGTAGACCTCGATGAGTGGTCCGCCGCCCACTGGCCTGACGTCCCCTTCCCCTGGGTCCCCGACGACGCGGAACGCCTCCTGGCGTAGGCCACGGTCGTCGCGAGACGGTCTACTTAACATAATGTTCATTATCGACCAACCGGCAGACCCGCCGAGAGCGGGGCAATCTTCCGTGGTGTCGCTCGCGCTCGGACGAGTCGGGATTGGGACACCCGCGCCGACGCCGTGCAGCCGGTCAGCCCGAGGGTGCGGTCGGGGTCCTGCCTTCCCGACAGGCTGTGTCGCCGCTGATGGACGAGCAGGCCCTGGTGGATGTCCAAGGTGTTGGACGCGCAGGCGTTGCGTTCCGCAATCGCTGGAGTGCGGCCCGTATTTGTTCGGGTGGGTGGAAGTCCTTGGGATGGAACCACGCACAGAAGGTGCGCCCCTAGGCGATAAACTGCATCGCCTAGGGGCCAGATGACTTACCCGTGGCTCAGACGACGCTCTTCACGAACGGCGCCCATGCCTGGTGAGAGAACTGCAGGATTCCGCGAGCCCGGTCCTTGGAGTCGCGGACCTGTACGGGACCGATCCAGCGTCGACGCTCGAGGCAGTTGCCCCCGTTACCGCCGCTGTACGATGACTTGTACCACTCTTGATTGCTCATTTCGCTCCTAGAGTAGCCCGATTGGGTTGCGTCTATTGTATCGCCCATGACGTGCTGGTGCGGGGTTTACTGTCGTTTCGTCGTGGCCGTGAAAGCCGTCCAGGGTCGCGCCTGGTCACGGTTAGCGACGACGCAAAGGTCAGGCATCGGCGTGACCGTTTCCACTGCGGCGAATGTGGACGTAGATGTTCCCGTACCCCCAAGCGGTTCGCCGTTACGGACTACCCCTCCGCTACCTTCAGGGCCTCGACGAAAGAGGACCGCAGTCGGTCCCGGGAGCCTCGCTTAGAGGTCCGATTCGATCCCGGAGCTAGGGGGCGGGTCAGGGAATGGAGTCTCGTTAAAAGTTGGACGCACAAATCGACGGCAGCGCGCTAGAACAGCATGCAGAGCCGCTAGTTCGGACGCGGTGGTCGTGGCGGTCCAGCTGCATGCTGCGGCGCCTCGCCGACAGTCGCGGCGAGGACGATCACCCAATCTCGCCACGATCAGGGGAATTCGCAGGACAGGCTGGTCGTGATCATTAGCGAGCAACAGCACCCAGAGCCGTTCATGCGGAGTGCGTCGCATGAACGGCGGTGAGGTCGATCCAGAAGCGATCCTCGCCGCGGGCGCGCCCGTCGTGCACGCCACCGTTGGCGAGGATGACCCGCCGGGAAGGCTCGTTGTCGGCGGCGCACGTCAGCAGGACCCGATCCAGACCGAGCCGGCGGGATTCCGCCAATCCCGCCGCGAGCATCCGCGTGGCGTGGCCCTGCCTGCGCCACGGCAACACGACGTGATACCCGATATGCCCGCCGACTTCGGCGAGCTCCGGCGTCAGGCGATGCCGCAGGATCAGGGTCCCGATGAAGTGCTCGCCCGAGACGTACCAGAACGTCGTGCACGGGACGCCCCAACGCTCCTGCACGCCGCGCCGGCTCGCCACGAACGCCTCGAAGTCCCGGTGGGCCTCGTCCAGCCAGTCCGCCGGGTCGCCGCTCGCCAGATGGTCGTCCCTCTCCCCGGCCAGGAACGACTCGCGCACCGCCGTCGTGGGCGGCACCAGTCGGGGCGGCCGGGCGAGATCATCCATCGGACCAGTCTGGCCCAACCCCGTCGTCGGCGGAACCGGGTTGGTTCCGGTCAGGGCACGAAGGCCTGGGCGACGGCAAGACTGTCCTCGTAGACGTGGTGCCGGACGATCAGGCCGTCCTCGACCGTGAGGTGCAAGGCGAACCGGGCCCGATAGGCGCGCCCGGTGGATCGGGACGTCTGTCGGATCTCGCCCAGCACCACCGCGTCATCGCCGTCCACCAGGATGCGCTCCACCTGCGTGTCAACCTTCTCGGGCACGTGGTGCTCGGCGATCTGCCGGTAGTGCTCGGCGGCGTCCGCGCGCCCGGACCGGTGCCGGATCCAGGGCGTGGCGGCGCGGCCGTGCTCCGCTTCGGGCCAGTCCAGCTTCCAGTCGCAGTGCTCGGCGTAGATGGCGGCGATCCGCTCAGGGTCGCCTTCGCCGATCCGGCGCAGCAACTCCTCCACGACAGCGCGCGTGCTCGTTGACATGGCGGTTCCGGACATGGGCGACCTCCGTCGATGTGCAGTCGGCTCGGTGAGCAACCCTGCCAGCGCCTTCCGCGCCGCGTCGACCGACCTCCCAGGTAAAGGATCAAGGTGGCGCCGGCCCTCCTCCGCGCGGGGCCTCTCGTGTGATTTCAGGTTAAACCAGACAGAAGGTGGATTCTGTCTGGTTTCTACCATTGCTCAACTTCCACCTCTGCTGACTACATGACCCTGGCTCAGTCCGGCCGAGATGGCGTTCTGTAACGGGACATATTTCGGCATCAGTCGCTTACTTGAGAACGTACGGGTCCATCACTGTGCGCAGGTCGGCAATTGTCGGTTCGCCTACCTTCTTGTATTCTCCGGTCGAGTCGGCGATGGCGTGCGGGGAACATGGTTCGGCGGCGCTCCCATCTGGGACGTCTGGACGGAAGTCGGCCCCGGTCACTTCCGTTTTCGCTAGTAGTTTGCCGGTGAGCGCCTCATAAATCGTCACGGCGTATCTGCCCTTGAACAGGTTGTAGGAGAACGGCCTGTTATTCGCTTGCGGCTGCCCGAGCATTCCCGAGTTATCGGGCTGGTAGTCGCAGCGCTGGACGAAGTCGCCCTGCCCGACCAGATCGACGCACGCGACGAGTTGTACTGTCGACGGGTCGGTCGGTGCCCAGATCTTCAGCGCGGCGGCGTCCATCTTGGTCGGGTTGGAGTCGGGAACGGGCCATTGGCCGTACACCAAAATCGGCCGTGGTCCGCCGGCCGCCCGTGGTGCGGCCTGCTTGAAGCCGCGTGGCTTGGAGCACATCTGGCGGTACTGGTAAACCGTGAACGGCTTGTCATCAGGCATGGCGAGGTACACGCCACCCGCCACGACGATCCCCACCACCCCGAGAGAGATTCCTGCCTTCACTGCTTTGCGCGCCACCAGCGACACTCCTCCTGAAACGGCATCCTGTACGCCGTATTCCATCAATCCAGGGCGTTTTGTGCCACTCGGGCTGGATGGTCTTCTCTCAAACGTGACCTCAGGGGACTCGATGTCGCTGTAGTCACGCGGCCGACCTGGTCGAATTAGCTTAGGAAAAGTCGCCGCGAAAGCGGAAGCGGGGCCTGTTACCGCCCTCGGCCACAAGCAGCAGCCAGCTGCCGAAGAAGAAAGCCGGCCCGATGAGGGGCAGGCCGGCCTTGTGCCGTTCCGCGCGCCCTGGGGCACGCGCGCGTCCACAAAAGCGTCCAAGCCCTCGAAGCCAAACAGCGGATCGGTGGAGGTCAACATCTCCCCCGCTGGAGGGAAGGGCCGTCGGATGGCCGGCCTCGGAGCTACGTCACGATCGGGCGGTCGGACAGTTGGGCAAGCCTGGTGAGACGAGTGGTTCCATGTCAGATCACCGGCCGACCGGCGTGCGCGGCCACTTCGGTGAAGTAGGCGCGGAACAACGGCTCGTCACTGGAGGGCACCCGGACCGCCATGGTGGAGCGGTACCCGAAGGAGGCCAGGTCGGTGCCGTAGAGGGCGGTGCGCGGATCATTCACGGCGCCGAAGATCAGTTCGCCGGGTCTGCCCGGCTTCCTGTAGTGCACCAGGACCCCGAGCCAGTGCAGCGGGATCCGGAGCGTGGTCGTCAGGTCGTTCGGCTGGAACAGTTCGAACACCCCCCGGTCCACACGCACATGCAGCTTCTCGTAATCGAACGTGAGGGGATCCATGGGGGAAGAGTCCTCCGGTGTGTGCCATCGCTGGTCGGGTGTCACAGCAGCCTCGTTCCACGGCGACCGTGGCCGCTCCGATGAGCAGCGCCACGGTGTCGTGGATGATGTCGAGTAGGCGGGAACGATCTTCAGCCGCGAGGTTCGGGTGGGGTGTCGGGGTCGTAGTGGATCGTGAACGCACGCCGAAACCGATCAGGGCCCACGTCCAGGCCGCCGTGATCCTCTCCCCCGTGGTCACGGTCGTTCGTCACGGTGAACTCCTCATCGCTGGAGGCCCTGGAAGAATACGAGCACGGGTATCCCGTCGAGCTGAGCGACCGGACGTACTCGCCGTTCGCGTCCGCCTCCAGCGAGGCCGCTCCCCCGGCCCTCGGCACACTGACCCTGACGGTGAGGCGTTCGAGGGTGAGCTGCCAGGTCTGCGGGGCAACGATGCCCAGGCTGCTTGTCGCCTCGATGCTGGGCCTATGGACCTCAAGGACATGGCGCCCGACCTGGCAGGCTGATGGTCTGGACGTCTCCGCGCTTCGTTCTTCTGCGGGGGCCCGGGTATGCCGCTCGCCATGGAGGAGAGAGGCCGTGTGCCGCCTCAGCGCGTCTCCTCCCACATGGCGCGAGTCATCTCGTACTCGACTTCGCCGAGGTGCGCGTCCGGCAGCGGATCGTCGAACTGCGGGTGGTACGTGCGCACGTACCGCATGCCGATGGCCCGCATCACTCCTATGGATCCTGCGTTGGCGGCCATGGTCTGCGCGATCACACGGCTCTGCCCGACGGTGTCGAAGGCGTGCCGCAGAAGGGCGCGGGACGCTTCACTGGCCAGGCCCTGCCGCCAGTACCGGCGGACGAGCCGGTACCCCAGATCGCAGACGGTGGGGTCGTCGGGCTGATCGGGACCATGCGCAGGCGGCAGCATCATGAGGCCGACGAACTCACCTTCGTCCCCTCCATCGGAGAGGTGGGCCATCCAGAAGCCCAGCCCGTCTACCTTGCTTGCCAGGGCCATCCGCCGCTGATGAGTCGCGGCCACCTCGTCCCTGGTCGGCGTCCTCGCGTCGAGATAACGCAGCACCTCGAGGTCGGAGTCCAGGTGGACCTCCAGGTCGAGATGCCGATCGGCCAGCGGCACCAGCAGCAGACGCTCGGTGCGCAAGGTCGGTTGAGGCATGGGGCAACCGTTTCACGCCGACATCGGTGAGGCGATCGTTTTCCCCCCGGCTGTGTCCGGTGGATCACTCTGTGATCCAGAGCAGGGCGCTGACCAGGGTGGAAGTCGCTTCGGGTTCGCCCCCACTCCCCCAGTGAGGTCCGTGATCAGGCTGGCTGTGCGTGCTTCGGCTTTCTGGCCGGGACGAGCTTCCCGCGCTTCCGGCGATGGCGCACCGAGGCCTGTGTGGCTGCCGACCTGCGTGGTCGGGGCGGACCGATGAGTTTCTTGGCGAGTTCAGGTCATCCTCAGGACGACACGTAGTACGTGCCGGAAGGCATGGCTGGCCGACTGCCGTGTCCCCGTCGATCGAAGGATGTGACATGTTCGCCAGTGAACCGGACGTTGAGCTCGGGCCGTTCTCGTCTCCGGGCGCGCAGGCAACGCCGTGGGCGTCGGCGTTGGCGGTCATCGGTGAGGCGGAGGTGTTCTGGCTTTCCACGGTGAGGCCTGACGGTCGACCTCATGTGACGCCGTTGCTGGCGTTCTGGAGTCTGGGTGGTATGTGCTTCACCACGGGCGGGGAGGAGCGCAAGGCGCGGAATCTTGAGGAGAATCGTCACTGTGTGCTGACGACCGGCACGAGTGCGTTGACCGGTGTGGACGTCGTCATTGAGGGGCTTGCGTCCGTGGTGGAGGAGCGCTCGGAGCGGGAGCAGGCCGTCGCGGACTTCGAGCGGAAGTATGGCGCGCATCTGACCAGCCCTGAGGGCACCTGGCATGGGCTGGGTGAGGCGGTCGTCGCCGGCGATGTCAGGTTGTATCGGGTGGCGCCGACTGTCGGATTCGCTTTCGGGAAGCTGCCGACGGCCAGTCAGACTCGCTACACGTGGGCGAGCCGGTGACGAGGGCGCCGTCGCTGCAGCAGAAGGCGCAAGGCGTCCTTGACGAACTCGTCGAGGACGGAGCCGAGACGGGTTTGCAGGTTGCGGTTCACCATCGCGGTGCTCTTGTCGTCGATGCTGTCGCCGGGGTCGCCGACGGTGAGACCGGGCGCAGGGTGTCCCCGGAGACTCTCTTTTTCAGTTTCTCTTGCGGCAAGGTCATGACGTCGCTCATCGCTCATCTGCTCGTCGGGAGCGGTGCCATCGGATATGACACTCCGGTGGTCGAGGTGTGGCCGGAGTTCGGTGCTCACGGGAAGGCGGCTGCGACTCTTCGTCATGTGCTTACGCATTCGGTCGGCGTCCCGGCGATGCCTGCTGGAATCGGCCCTGCCGGTCTGACGGATTGGTCGCGGGTGTGCGCCGCGATCGCCGAGGCGGAGCCGCGGTGGCGGCCTGGGACGGAGACGGGGTACCACTCGTTCACCTACGGGTTCCTCGTGGGCGAGGTCGCGCGGCGGGTCACGGGCAAGTCGATGCGGCGGCTCTTGCGCGAGTGGGTGGCCGCGCCGTTGGGCATCGACGGTGACTTGTACTTCGGTGTGCCGCGGACCGAGTTGGCCCGGTTGGCGCGGCTTGAGGATGCCGCGCCGGATGCGGGTGGCTCGCCTAATGGCGATTCCGTTCTTGCGTCTTGGGAGCTGCGGCCGACCGCGGCCATGGGTAATGGCCGTGAGTTGCTGGAGGCGGACGTTCCGTCGGTCGGGACGTTCACGGCGCGGGGAATCGCGGCGATGAACGCGGCGGTCCTGGACGGTCGGCTCATCGATTCGCGTCGGCTTGAGGAGTTGACGGCGGTGGCGTTCGAGGGCACTGACCGGGTCTTCGGCAATCCTGTGCGGCTGGGCTTGGGTTATCCGCTCGGTCGGATCGGTACTGAGCCGGATGAGACGCCTACGACGTTCGGCTGGGTGGGGGGTGGCGGTAGTTATGTCTATGCGGACGTCGCCACCGGTACTTCGTTCGCCATGACCAAGACTCGGCTGACGCCGCATTTCGGGGCCGCGCAGCGGCTGGCGGATCTGGTTGCGGCGGGGATCAGCTCGTGAGGTCGGTGAAGCGCAGGGCGTTGCGGACGGCGGCGCCGCCGGGGTCGTTGTTGAAGTAGACGTAGGCGTCCTGTGTCCCGGCGAGTTCGTCGGCCCAGCGTTGGAGGGTCTCGTCGTCGTATTCGGGCCAGGGGTCGGCGGGTCCCTCGTGGAAGCGCAGGTAGAGCCAGTCGGTCGTGCGCCATAGGGGTGTCTGCGGTTCGCCGAGTCGGTCGGCCCAGCACAGGGCCGCGCCGTGGTTTTCCAGGACGTGGCGTGTCTGGTCTGTCCACCAGGAGGGGTGGCGGGGTTCGACGGCGATGCGGGTGCCGGGCGGGAACTGGCGCAGGCATTCGGTGAGGCGGTCGGTGTCGGCTTGCAGGGTGGGCGGGAGTTGGAGCAGGACGGGGCCGAGCCTGTCCCCCAGGCCGTTGGCGGCGTTCATGAGGCGCGCGACGGGCTCGGCCGGGTCTTTGAGGCGTTTCATGTGGGTGAGGTAACGGCTGGCCTTGACCGCCATGACGAAGCCGGGCGGGGTGTTGTCGCGCCAGAGTTCGAAGGTCTCGCGGGTGGGGAGGCGGTAGAAGGCGTTGTTGTTCTCGACGGTGGTGAAGGTGTCGGCGTAGTGGGGCAGCCAGCGTCGTTGGGCGAGGCCGGGTGGGTAGAGGACGTCGCGCCAGTCGGCGTACTGCCATCCCGATGTGCCGATGAGCACGGGTCCCCTCCCCTGTCCGGTGGACGCGTGCGGGTGGTCATACCCGTTTGCGGTGCGGTTCCAGGGCTCGGATGTAGTCGACGAGGCGGACGCCGATCTCGAAGGGGATGTCGGGGCCGGTGAGGTCGGTGTCGGTGAGGTCGGTGTCGGGCCAGGTTTCGGAGATGCGGCGCCAGGTGGTGCGGCCGAGGAAGGTGCCGGTGCGGGGTTCGTCGCCGAGGTCGGTGCGCCATGCGGGTTCGGTGGTGAGCAGGCGGGTGAGGGCGGCCTCGTTGTCGGGTTCGGCGGGGTGTTCGGCGTGGAAGCCGATCTCGATGGCGTGGTGGCGGGCGCCGGGGGCGAGTTCGGCGGGGATGATCTGGGCTTCGTAGTGCTCGCGCTGGGGGGCGGGGTCGCCGAACCAGGCTTTGACGCCGTTGTGGCGTGTCTGGATGTGGGGGTGGCCGAGGCGGGGTGGTGTGGAGCCGCGGATGATCTCGCCGATCTGGTCGAACAGTGCCCGCTCCCCCATGTTGTGGATCTTACGGGGTTCTGTCGGTGGCGGGGGGTAGCGTCCGGCGGGTGCGTCCTGCCGATGTTCAGCGTGTGTCCGTGGCCGAGTGTGTGGATCGCTATGCGGAGATGGTGCGTGCGAAGGCGTCGACGGGTGCGCTGGCGCCGGCGTCGGCGGAGGTTTATGTGCGGGACGTGGTGACGTTCGGGGCGCTGGCGGGTGAGGACCGGGTGCTGGACGATCTGACGGGTGAGGACGTCGATGAGGTTCTGCTCAGGTTCGCGCGTAAGCCCGATGAGCGGCGTCGGCGGGGGGCGCGGCCTGTGGGGGCGGGGGGTGGGCCGTTGCAGAGTGCGGCGTCGCAGGCGCGGTTCCGGCGTTCGGTGTCGGCGTTCTTCCGGCATGCGGTGGTGGCGGGGTGGGTGCAGTTGAATCCGATGCAGGCGGTGACGGTGCGGCCGAAGCAGCGGGGTGGGCTGCGGGCGGAGCGGCGTGCGTTGACGGTGGAGCAGGCGGAGGGGTTGCTGGGGGCGGCGCGTGGTCTGGTGGATGCGCCGGACGGGGGTGCGGGGGTGCGGCGGCGTGCGGATCAGCGCACGGAGTTGCGGGACGGGTTGATCGTGTTGCTGCTGGCGGCGGTGGGGCCGCGGGTGTCGGAGCTGACGGCGGCGAATGTGGAGGATTTCTTCGTCAACGGGGGGACGCGGTACTGGCGGATCTTCGGTAAGGGCGGGCGGACGCGGGATGTGCCGCTCCCCCGTCCGGTGGCGGAGGTTCTGGATGCGTATCTGGCGGAGGGGCGGGGGTTGCTGGATCGGGGGCGGGAGGCGAAGGCGCTGTTGTTGTCGTGGCGGGGGCGGCGGTTGGCGCGGGGTGATGTGCAGGGGGTGATCGACCGGGTGCTGGAGCGGGTGGATGCGGGGCGGCGGCGGAGTGTGACGCCGCATGGGCTTCGGCATACGACGGCGACGCATCTGCTGGCGGCGGCGACGGACATGGATGCGGTGCGGCGGGTGCTGGGGCATGCGGATCTGTCGACGTTGGGCCGGTATCGCGATGAGCTTCCGGGTGAGTTGGAGGCGGCGATGCGGGTGCATCCGCTGTTGGGTCCGGTGGAGGGCCGGCGGGGTGGTTGAGGGGGGTCGGCGGCCTGGTGCGCTGGGCCGTGGTTGCGGGCCGGGGCTGATCTGCGCCTGTCCGGTCGGTTCGGCGGTGGCCGCGAAGCGGGGTAGCTCGTCCCCTGGCGATCAGGCTTGCGCGCCGAGGGGGTGAGGTCGTTCAGAGCTTGACCGCGGAGGGCGGAACGGGCGGTGTGGTGGCTCGCTCGCCGGCGACCACCGGCCGGCGCACCTGAAGGCGTTGCCCATATCCGTGACCGAGGCGCGGGAGCCCTGGAGATGTCAGAACGAGAAGTCGCGATCGTCTACCGCGACTTCTCGTTCTGAGGCTGGTCGACCTACGACCACTGCGTGGTCGCGGTGGGCGTGGGTTCAGGTGCCGATATAGGCGGCGAGGTGTTCGCCGGTGAGGGTGGAGCGGGCGGCGGCGAGGTCGGCCGGGGTGCCCTCGAAGACGACGCGGCCTCCGTCGTGGCCGGCGCCGGGGCCGAGGTCGATGATCCAGTCGGCGTGGGCCATGACGGCCTGGTGGTGCTCGATGACGATGACGGACTTGCCGGCGTCGACGAGGCGGTCGAGGAGGCCGAGGAGGTGTTCGACGTCGGCGAGGTGGAGGCCGGCGGTGGGTTCGTCGAGGACGTAGACGCCGCCGTCTTCGGCCATGTGGGTGGCGAGTTTGAGGCGTTGGCGTTCGCCGCCGGACAGGGTGGTGAGGGGCTGGCCGAGGGTGAGGTAGCCGAGGCCGACGTCGGCGAGGCGGCGCAGGATGCGGTGGGCGGCGGGGATGCGGGCGTCGCCGGTGGCGAAGAATTTCTCGGCCTCGTCGACGGGCATGGTGAGGACGTCGCTGATGTCCTTGCCGCCGAGGGTGTAGTCGAGGACGTGGGCTTGGAAGCGTTTGCCTTCGCATTCCTCGCAGGGGATGGCGACGCCGGCCATCATGGCGAGGTCGGTGTAGATGACGCCCGCGCCGTTGCAGTTGGGGCATGCGCCTTCGGAGTTGGCGCTGAACAGTCCGGGTTTGACGCCGTTGGCCTTGGCGAAGGCCTTGCGGATGGGGTCGAGGAGTCCGGTGTAGGTGGCGGGGTTGCTGCGTCGTGAGCCGCGGATGGGGGTCTGGTCGATGGAGACGACGCCGGCGCCCTTGGGGATGGAGCCGTGGATGAGGGAGCTCTTGCCGGAGCCGGCGACGCCGGTGACGGCGACGAGGACTCCGAGGGGGATGTCGACGTCGACGTCGTGGAGGTTGTGGGCGTTGGCGCCGCGGATCTGCAGGGTGCCGGTGGGGGTTCGCAGGTCGGTCTTGAGGGGGGTGCGGTCGTCGTAGTGGCGGCCGGTGAGGGTGCCGCTGGTGCGCAGTTCGTCGAGGGTGCCCTGGAAGCAGATGGTGCCGCCGGCGGTGCCGGCGGCGGGGCCGAGGTCGACGATGTGGTCGGCGATCGCGATGGTCTCGGGTTCGTGTTCGACGACCAGGACGGTGTTGCCCTTGTCGCGCAGGCGCAGGAGGAGGTCGTTCATGCGCTGGACGTCGTGGGGGTGCAGGCCCATGGTGGGTTCGTCGAAGACGTAGGTGACGTCGGTGAGGGATGAGCCGAGGTGGCGGATCATCTTGGTGCGTTGTGCCTCGCCGCCGGACAGGGTGCCGGAGGGGCGGTCGAGGGAGAGGTAGCCGAGGCCGATCTCGACGAAGGAGTCGAGGGTGTCGCCGAGGGCTTTGAGGAGGGGGGCGACGGAGGGTTGGTCGAGGGCGCGGACCCAGTCGGCCAGGTCGCTGATCTGCATGGCGCAGGCGTCGGCGATGCTGATGCCGTTGATCTTCGATGAGCGGGCGGTGTCGCTGAGGCGGGTGCCGCCGCAGTCGGGGCAGGGGGTGGTGGTGACGGCGCGTTCGACGAAGGCGCGGATGTGGGGCTGCATCGAGGCGCGGTCTTTGCTGAGGACGGATTTCTGGATTTTGGGGATGAGGCCTTCGTAGGTGACGTTGACGCCCTCGACCTTGATCTTGGTGGGTTCCTTGTGGAGGAGGTCGTGGAGTTCGGTGGGGGTGTAGTCGCGGATGGGCTTGTCGGGGTCGAAGTAGCCGCAGCCGCGGAAGATGCGGCCGTACCAGCCGTCCATGCTGTGGCCGGGGACGGTGAGGGCGCCCTGGTTGAGGGAGAGGGTGTCGTCGTAGAGGGCGGTGAGGTCGAAGTCGTTGGCGGTGCCGGTGCCTTCGCAGCGGGGGCACATGCCGCCGGTGACGCTGAAGCTGCGGTGTTCTCTGACGGTCTTGCCCGAGCGTTCGAAGGCGACGGCGCCGGATCCGCTGATGGAGGCGACGTTGAAGGAGAAGGCCTGGGGTGAGCCGATGCGGGGTTCGCCGAGGCGGCTGAACAGGATGCGCAGCATGGCGTTGGCGTCGGTGGCGGTGCCGACGGTGGAGCGGGCGTCGCCGCCCATGCGCTGCTGGTCGACGATGATGGCGGTGGTGAGGCCTTCGAGGACGTCGACGTCGGGGCGGGCGAGGGTGGGCATGAAGCCCTGGACGAAGGCGCTGTAGGTCTCGTTGATCATGCGCTGGGATTCGGCGGCGATGGTGCCGAAGACCAGGGAGCTCTTGCCGGAGCCGGAGACGCCGGTGAACACGGTGAGGCGGCGCTTGGGGAGCGTGACGTCGACGTCCTTGAGGTTGTTCACGCGTGCGCCGTGCACGCGGATCAGGTCGTGGGTGTCGGCGGCGTGGGGCGCGGGCGGGTGCGCGTCCGTGCTCGTGGCGCTGCTCATCGTGTCGTGTCTCCCTGTGTGGGGCGTGGCGGTGGCACCTGTCTACCCGATCGGTGGGGCGGGTGGGGTGCGGGTGGGTGTCAGGTTAGGGGTGGGGGTCCGGTGGGGGCTTCTCGATTCCTGATCGGTCTGGTGACCTGTTTTTCCAGGCAGGACGGTACGCCGGCGGCGGTGCCGGAGGAGGTGAGTTCGGCTGTGGTGTCGGCCGCTTGGCGGCGGTAGGCGCTGGGGGGCATGCCGACCAGTTCGGTGAAGCGGGTGCTGAAGGTGCCGAGGGAGGAGCAGCCGACGGCGAAGCACACGTCGGTGACGCTGAGGTCGCCGCGGCGCAGGAGGGCCATCGCGCGTTCGATGCGGCGGGTCATCAGGTAGGAGTAGGGCGATTCTCCGTAGGCCTGGCGGAACCGGCGGCTGAGGTGGCCGGCGGAGATGTTGGCGCCGCGTGCCAGCGCTTCGACGTCCAGGGGCTGGGCGTATTCGCGGTCGATGCGGTCGCGGACGCGGCGCAGCAGTGCGAGGTCGCGCAGGTGGTTGGGGTCGGCGGGTGTGCTGGTCACGTGGCGATCGTGCCATGCGGGGCGGGGTGCGGGGCGTGTCGGGGCGGGTTTGTTCGGCGTGCTCCCCCAGGTCAGCGGCCTTGCGGGGGTGAGGCGGGGTGGAGGGTGCGGGCGAGGGCGTAGGCGTCGCGGAGGTCGGTGCCGCGGTAGTCGAGCGCGGCGATGCCGGCGAGGTGGTGGTCGGCGTTGACGGCGACGGTGCGGGTGAGGTGGCGGAACAGGGGGGCGTCGGACATGGAGTCGCCGTAGGCGGTGCACTGGTCGGTGGTGAGGCGGTGCCGGGCGAGGAGGTCGTCGGCGATGCGGACCTTGTCGGCGGGGGTGAGGATTCCGGCGGGGTCGAGGGTGCCGGTGAAGGGCATCGGCGGGAAGCGGGAGGCGACGACGTCGTCGAAGCCGTGGTCGAGGAGGTGGCGGGCGAAGAAGTCGGGCGACATGGTGATGACGGCGGAGTGTTCGCCGCGGGCGCGGATGTCGGCGCAGACGTCGGTGATGCCGGTGAGCCAGGTGGCGGCGCGGTAGGCGGTGGCGACGACCGCGGGGGTGAGGTGGCGCCACAGGCGGTGGATGCGGGTGGAGAAGCCGCGGGTGTCGAGGGTGCCGGCGGCGAAGCGGGCCTCGAGGTCGTGGAGTTCGGGGAGGGTGCCGAGGTGGCGGGCGATCTCGAGGTTGGCGGTGGTGCCGGTCAGCAGGGTGCCGTCCATGTCGAAGATGTGCAGGTGTCCCACAGTGTGTGAAGTGTGGTGGAGCCGGGGCCGGGACGCGAATCGATTTCGCGGGACGGGGTCCCCCTGACGAAGGTGGGGGGTGCGCGGCGTCTTTCGCGGGATCCGCCGGGGGGTGGGGCTTTCCTAGCGTCGTGGCCATGGACGGAATCATGGGCATGGTGGACACGGCGGTGACGTCGCCGTGGTTCTACCTCGTGCTGTTCGCGGTGGCGGCGATCGACGGTTTCTTCCCGGTGGTGCCGAGCGAGAGCATGGTGATCACCGCGGGGGTGTACGCGGCGGGCGGACAGCCGGAGCTGGCGCCGGTCGTGGCGTTGGCGGCGGCGGGCGCGTTTGTGGGCGATCATGTGTCGTACCTGGTGGGGCGCCGGGCGAGCGGGCGGCTGGTGCGGGGGGCGCGGCCCGGGACGCGGCGGCATGCGGCGCTGGGGTGGGCGCGGCGGACGATGGCCGAGCGGGGCGGGTTGATCCTGGTGGTGGCGCGGTACGTGCCGGGCGGGCGGACGGCGGTGACGGTGACGATGGGGGCGGTCGGGTACCGGCTGCGGTCGTTTTCGCTGTTCGCGGCGGTGGCGGCGGTGTCGTGGGCCCTGTACGGGGCACTGCTCGGGTATGTGGGCGGGGTGGCGTTCGAGGACGAGCCGCTGAAGGGTGTGGCCGTCGGGCTGGGGTTGGCCCTGGGGGTGACGGCGACGGTGGAGGTCGTGCGGTTCGCGCGGCGCCGCCGCGGGGCGGCGGACACCGCGGTGGCGGACGCGGCGGCGGGCGCAGGGGTGGACGCAGGGGTGGACGCAGGGGTGGAGCGGTCGCCGGAGGGGCCGGGCGGGCGGAGGACGGCCGCACGAGTGGGGCCATTGCCCGGCGAGTGATCCCCCTAAGGTGAAAGGGTTGTCCTCCTGTGGCCGGTAGGTGAACATCAGCGGGCTTTGCGGTGTCTGACGGATGACGGGCACGGGGCCGCTGCGAGTGTGAGGGAGAGCATGGGAGCGCCGGATTTCAGCGCCGATCTGTACCGGGAGATCACCGAGTTCGCGCAGGGCACGCCCTCGTGGGTGCACGAGGCGGCGGACGTGGGCACCGACGGGGGGCTGCTGCTGTTCGCGGTGCTGTTCGTGGTGGGCTGGTGGCGGGCCCGGGGCCTGGACGCGCGGGCGATGGGGCTGGCGCTGGTGGCGCCGTTCGCGATGGTGTCGGCGTACCTGGTGAGCGAGGTGTCCAAGAGCTTCATCCAGGAGGAGCGGCCGTGCCGCGCGGTGGCGGGCGCGGTGCACATCGCGGCGTGCCCGGCGCCGGGCGACTGGTCGTTCCCGAGCAACCACGCGACGATCGCGGCGGCGTCGGCGGCGGCGATCGTGGTGGCGTGGCGGGCGCTGGCGCCGCTGGTGCTGCCGCTGGCGGCGCTGATGGCGTTCTCGCGAGTGTTCGTGGGCGTGCACTACCCGCATGATGTGGCGGCAGGGTTCCTGGTGGGCGTGGTGGTGGCGCCGGCGGCGGCGCTGGTGCTGGTGCTGGCGGCGCGGCCGCTGGTGGAGGCGCTGCGGGGCGTGGCGGCCGGGGCGGTGCTGCTCGGGGCGGGCCCGGCGGCGGCCCCGGGCCCGGGGCTGGAGATACCGCTGGGGACGCCGCGGCCGGCCGCCGCGGCGGCGCCGATGGTCGGTGCGGCGGTCCCGATGGACGACGCGTCGGTGACGATGCCGGACGTGATGGGGGGCGTGCCGCCGCGTCGGGGCCCCCTCCGCTGACCGGACCGGCCGGGCAGGATCTCACGGGCCGTCCCGGACGGCGCTTCGGCGCCGCCCGGGGCGGCCCGTTCGCGTGCGGTGCCGGAGGAGGGCCGTGCGCGGTGGGCCGGTTCCTGCCGAAAATCCAGGCCGGAGGGGTGGTGTCCGGCCGGTGTGCGGGTCCTCCCCCGCTGCCCGGCGTCGCCCGGGACGGCCGGACGGGAGGAACACGCTTGGGGTCCGGGGCGCACGCGCACCGCGCCGGGGTCAGGCGGGGTCGTCGGTGCCGTCGACGAGGCCGGCCTGGTAGGCCAGCACGGCGGCCTGCACGCGGTTGCGGACGTCCAGGCGGGTCAGGATCGCGCTGACGTAGGCCTTCACGGTTCCCTCGACGATGTGGAGGCGCCCGGCGATCTCGGCGTTGGACAGGCCCGCGCCGAGCAGCGCCAGCACCTGGCGCTCGCGGGGGGTGAGCCCGGTGATGCGGCGGCGGGCGCGGGCGCGGCCGTCCAGGCGCCCGCCGCCGATCTGGGTGATGACGCGGTGGGCGACCTTCGGGGACAGGTAGGCGGCGCCGCCGGCGACGGCGCGGACCCCGGCGATGAGCTCGCGGGGGTCGCCGGACTTGAGCAGGAAGCCGCTGGCGCCGCCGGCCAGGGCGCGGGCGATGTACTCGTCCTCGCCGAAGGTGGTGAGCATGACGACACCGGTGGCGGGGGCCAGGCGGCGCAGTTCGGCGGCGGCGGCCAGGCCGTCCAGGCGCGGCATGCGGATGTCCAGGAGCGCGACCGCGGGGCGGTGCCGCAGGACCAGGTCGACGGCTTCGCGCCCGTCGCCGGCCTCGGCGACGACCTCGATGCCGGGGTCGGCGGTCAGGATGGCGCGCACGCCCGCGCGGATCATCGCCTCGTCGTCGGCGAGCAGGGCCCGGATCACTGTTCCTCCTGGTCGTGGGCGCGCTGGGCGCTCAGCTGGCGGGTGTCGTAGGTGTCCTTGGCGATGAGGCGGCCGCCGGCGAAGCACAGCCGGTAGACGCGCCCGACGCCGAGGACGTTGGCGTCGGGCCGGTAGTAGCGGCAGTCGGCGCCGGGAGGTTCGGGGACGGCGGCGCGGACGGTGCCGGTGTCGAGGGTCTGCATGGGCGGCAGGACCCGCTCGGCGCGGTTCTGCGGGTCGCCGACGGCCAGTGCCCCGTAGTCGGCGGGTTCCAGGACGGAGTTGAGGGTGGCGAAGACGTAGTAGCCGGCCATGACCGCGCCGAGGACGGCCATGAGGGCGGTGGGGGCGGCGATCGCGGTGATCAGGCCGCGGCGGACCCGGCGGCGCCCGCGGGCCAGGTGCCGGGCCGATTCGGAGTGCCACTCCCCCGCGGGCGCGGCCGCTCCGGGGGCCAGCCCGAGGGCGGTGCGCAGCGCGTCCCGCGCGGTCGGCCTGGCAGGAGCCCGGTCGGCGGCCGGGTCGGCGGCCGGGTCCGGGGCGGCGGGGATGTCGGCGGTGACGCGGAAGCCGCCGGCCGGGGTGGGCGCGGCGTGCAGGGTCCCGCCCAGCAGGCGGACGCGGTCGGTGAGGCCGGCCAGGCCGCGGCCGCCGGAGGGCAGCAGCGGAGGCCCGTCCGGCGGTCCGTCCGGCGGCGGGTCGCTGGCGACCGTGACGGTGGTCCCGCCGTTGCCGTTGCGGGCGAGGGCGACGGTGACGGCGGCGCCCGGGGCGTGCTTGGCGGCGTTGGTGATGGCCTCCTGCACGACGCGGTGGGCGGTGAGCGCGGCCATCGGCCCGAGCCCGGAGTGGCCGTCGTCGGCGTGGGGGTCGCCGGTGAGGCGGACGGGGACGCCGGAGGCGCGGGCGCGGTCGACCAGGTCGGGGATGCTCTCGCGGGCGGGCCGCAGCGGCGTCGCCGGGGAGCCCACCGCTGCGGGAGGCTCCCCGGCGGCCGGGTCCTCGGCGGCGTCGTCGCGCAGCAGGCCGATGATCTCGCGGAGGTGGTCGGTGGCGTCGGCGGCGCCGGTGCGCAGTTCGGCGGCGGCGGCGCGGTGCCGGTCCTGCAGTCCCGGCGCGACCTCCAGCGCGCCGGCGCGCACGGCGATCAGGGCCAGTTCGTGGCCGAGGGAGTCGTGCATGTCCTGGGCGATGCGGGCGCGCTCGCGGAGCCGTTCGCGTTCGGCGACGATGCGCTGCTGGTGCTCCAGGCGTTCGGCGCGTTCCCATCCGGCGCGCAGCAGCTCCTGGTACTGGCGCCAGTAGCGGCCCACCAGCCACGGCAGGACGCCGAACAGGACGAGCCAGACGGTGGCGGGGAACCAGGCGTTGACCTGCGTGCCGCGGACCGCCGACAGCAGCGCCCCGCCGACGAACACCCCGGTGAAGCCCCACAGCAGCGGCTGCGCGCGGGCGCTGCGCAGGCCCGCCAGGTAGGACAGGAAGGGCATCGCGAACACGAAGTTGCCGTGGACGAGGGTCAGCGCGATGACGGTGAGCAGCGCCGGGGCGGGCCAGGCGCGTCCCGCGGCGATCGCGGCGGCGAGGACGCCGAGCCCGGCCGCCTGCAGCCACCACGACGCCCGGCCGGGCTGCGGCGGGGAGACCATGCCGGTCAGGACGGGGAACGCCAGTACCCCGTACAGCAGGACGTCCTTGACCAGCGCGGCGCGGGAGGGCCGGCGGAGCAGCGCCCGCAGGCGGGACGGCGGGGGCGGCGCGGGCGTCGGGAGACCGGGGGCCGCGGAGTCGTTCACGGGGTTCACGCTACTGGCCGGTGAACTGGGCCGTTACTGACGAAAGTCAGGGGCGCGGACGGCGGCTCCCGCCCCGCGATGATCTTCGATCGGTGCGCGGCGCGGGGCGGGGCTGAACTACGGTTGGCGCGTGACAGCGACCACCGCGCGATGCACAGCCGCTGCTGCTGCCCGCCCGACAGGCCGGCGCCGGGCTTGGCGAGCCGGTCCTTGACCTCGTTCCACAGGTTGGCCCCGC
>NZ_JBEUPA010000095.1:0-32103 GCF_040492065.1 Actinomadura sp. NPDC000929
GCGCTGATCGCCGCGGCGTCGGCGGCGCTGGCGTGGCGGCGCAGCCACCCGGCGGCGGTCCTGGTGGTCGCCGTGGCGGTGCCGCCGCTGAACTACCCTCGCCGCCGTCCAGCGCCGCGGTGAGCGAGCGCCGGTGCGCGGCCAGCGCGCGCCCGAGGGCGTCGACGGCCTCGGAGGCCAGGCCGTCCGCCTTGCGCACCGACTCGCCCGGGTCGTCGACGAAGGCGGCCTGGACCTCGTGCCACCGCTCCCGGAACCGCTCGGCCTCGGCCGGGTCGATCAGCTTCTCCTGAACGCCGCCGGACGCGGTGCCCGGGGCGCCGGGGACGGCGCCCGGCCGCTGGGGAGCGGCGTGCTTGGGCTCGCCGTTCTGGACGGGGGTCCCGATCGGGTCGGTGTCCCGGCTGGACGCCTTGACCTGGTTGGCCTCCTGGCTCGGGGTCTTGATCGCGCCCGCGTCCCTGACGGGGGTCCTGGCGCGGTCCGTGCCGCGGTGGGCCGGCACCTGGTCCGGGACCGTGTCCGGCACGGTCTCGGGCGCCTGCCCGCCGGGGGCGGTCGGTGCGGGTCCGGCGACGTGCCGGTCGTCGGTCGTCCCGGGTTCCGCCGTTCCCGCGGCGCCTGCGCGCTCGCCGGTGAGCGGCCCGGCGGCCGCGGGCGTTCCGGTCTCGGGTCGCCTGTGCTCCATCGGGTCAGCTCCTCATGGTTCGGTCGTCGCCGCGCTGCCCGGCGGCAGGGCCGGCGGGGGCGGCGGCGTGCTTGCCGGCGTGGTCGTCGGTGCGCTCCGCGGCGTGCTGCTCGGCGTGCGGAGCGGCGTGCTTCGCGGGGTTCCCCGGGGTGTGCTCCTCGCCCTTGCCGTGGTGGCCCTCGCCGTGCGGGGCGAGCAGCTCCTCGAACAGGGCGCGGTAGTGGACCATCGCCTGGCGCAGGTCCTCGGTGGAGGCCTCCTTGGTCGCGGCCTTCCCGCTGATGGTGTGGGCCCGCCGGTAGTGGTCCAGCGTGCGGCCGTGCTCGACCGACAGGTGGGCGACCTTCTCCTCGAAGCCGTGCGTGGGGTAGCCGCGCTCGCCCATCACCACCGTGACGAGCTGGTCGGCCTGCTCGACCGCCGCCTCGGGGGCGTCGACGAAGCGTTCCTGGACGCGGACCCACTGCTCGCGGTACTCCTCGCGGCGCCGGGGGTCGAGGTCGCGCAGCTCCAGCTCCTGGTGGCGCTGCTCGCGGGAGCGCAGCTCCCGCTCGGCGGCCGCGCGGCCGCCCTCGCGCTCCAGGACCCGGTCGTACTCGGGACCGAACCGCCGCCTGAGCCGCGCCGTGCGTGACCGGGTCGTGGCGAGGTACCCGGCCGCGGCGAGAACGGCGACGACCACCAGGGCGACGACGACCCAAATCGCGGTCGACATTGTTTCCTCCAACGTGCTGTCGGATCGAATGAGACGGCGATGCCCAGCCAAAGGCGTTCAAAACGAACCACCATAAAACGGTACGGATTTCCTGCGGCGTCACCGGCGCGCGTGTTGTGATTGGGGCGCTACCGGAACCCCGCGCCCCGCGGCGGGCGCGTTCGAATGGATGTGATGCGCGGTGCGCCACGCGTTCGGCCTCGTCCTCGGCGTCCTGCTCACCCCCGCGCTGGTGTACGGGGCGGCCTGGGGGTACGTCCAGGCCGGGCAGTCCTTCGACGGCACCGGGCAGGAGATCACCGACCGGACGCGCATCTACGGCGCGTTCGCCCTGCTCGCCGCCGTGGGCCTGGTGACGGGCGTCGTCATCGTCGCGCGGTGGGCGTCGCCGCTGGTCTCGCTGGTGCCGGCGCTGGCGCTGCTCGGCGCGTCCGCCTACTTCCTGGTCGACCCCGGCCACGCCCTCGACCTGCCCGGAAGGGTGCCGCCCGCCGGCGACATGGACTTCGGCCTGCGCATGCTGCTCGGGTCCGGCGTGTACGGGATGATGGGATTCGCGCTGCTGATGCCCGCCTGGGCGCCGCGGCGCTGGGGGTCGGGGCGACGGGAGGATCCCGCCGACGCGGACTTCTCCTCCGCCATGGGACGCTGACGGGCCGGGCCTCCGCGCGAGGCCCGGCCCGCGTCACCGCGTCCGTTCGGGTCAGACGGGCACGATCAGCCCTGCTTCGCGTTGCTGACGAAACGCGTGGTGTAGGTCTCGGCCAGGTCGATCTGCCCCTTCTTCTCCGCGACCTCGGGGGAGAACTGCGCCAGCACCTTCAGGACGTTCTCGGCGGCGTCCGGCTTCATCACGCCGTCCCCGTTGAACATGCTGATCGAGTCGCCGATCGCCTTCTCGTACAGCGCCGGATCGCCGCCCGCGTAGTCCTTCGGCATCTTCGCCGCGATCTCCGCGGGCTTGTGCTGCTTGATCCAGCCGAGCGTCTTGACGAAGGCGTTGGCGAGCTTCTGCACGGTCTCGCCGTGCGACTTCACGTACGCGCAGTCCATGTAGAGCGAGCTGGACGGGTACAGGCCGCCGAGCGCCCGGCGGGTGCCCTCCTCGGTGCGCATCTCGACCATGACCTTGGCCTTGCCGGTGCTGACGAGCTTGGCGATGGTCGGGTCGGTCGTCATGCCGGCGTCGATGCCGCCGTTCTCCATCGTGGCGATGAAGGTCTGGCCCGCGCCCGCCTTCACCGTCGTGTAGTCGGAGGTCTTGACGCCGTTGCGCACGGCCAGCGCGCGGGTGATGAAGTCGGTGGACGAGCCCGGGCTGGTCACGCCGAGCTTCTTGCCCTTGAACCCGGCCGGGGAGGTCAGGGAGCCCGCCTTGGACGCCGAGACCATCTCCGCCTCGCCGGGCACGTCCGCCATCTGCACGACGCTCTGCACGCACTTGCCCTTGGTCTGGAGATGGATGGCGTGGTCGTAGAAGCCGACGACGCCCTGGACGTCCCCGGAGATGAGCACGTTCTCGGCCTGCGCCCCGGCGGGCTCGGTGAGCAGCTGGACGTCCAGGCCCTGCTCCTTGAAGTAGCCGAGCTGCTCGGTCAGCTTGGCGGGCAGGTAGATGACCTTGTCGATGCCGCCGATCATGATTTTGACCGTGCCGCCGGAGCCGCCGTCCGAGCCGGAACCGGCGCGGGAGTCGCGGCAGGCGGACAGGGACGACAGGGCGGTGAGGGCGGCGAGCGCGGCTGCGCCGGCCCGGACGGAGGTGGTGGGCATGGCGGTTCTCCTGGTCGTGCGATGGGGGTGGGAAGGCCCGGGGGCGGGGCCGGGCGGGGTCAGATCTGGACGTCGTGCCCGGACGCGGCGGGGCGCCAGCGCAGCAGCCGGCCCTCCAGCAGCGTGAGCAGGTACTCGGCGAGCAGCGCCAGCACCGTGATGATGATCATTCCGGCGTAGATCCCGGCGGCGTCGAAGGTGCCCTGGGAGTGGTTGATGAGCAGGCCGAGGCCCCGGTCGGCGCCGGTGTACTCGCCGACGACCGCGCCGATGATGGCGAATCCGAACGCCGAGTGCAGCGAGGCGAGGATCCACGAGGTGGCGCTCGGCACCACGATCGTCCACAGCACCTGCGTCCGCCCCGCGCCGAGGATCCGCGCGTTGTTGACGAGGTTCCGGTCGACCTCGCGGGCGCCCTGGAAGGCGTTGAAGAAGACCGCGAAGAACACCAGCACGAACGCCGTGGCGATCTTGGACTGCATGCCGAGGCCGAACCAGATGATGAACAGCGAGGCCAGGATGATGCGCGGGATCGCGTTGACGGCCTTGATGAACGGGGCGCACACGTCCGACAGGAACCGGCTCCGGCCGAGCACGATGCCGAGCACGACGCCGCCCGCGGCGCCGAGCGCGAAGCCCGCGACCGCCTCCTGGAGCGTGACCGAGATCTGCTCCCAGATCGACCCCTGCGAGGTGCCCTCGGTGAACCAGTCGACGAGCCGCTCCCAGATCTTCGACGGCATCGAGTAGTAGAACGGGTCGATCCAGTTGCGCGCGGCCAGCTCCCACGACCCGAGCCAGACCACCACGAGCGCGACCCGGACGGCGGTGATGCCGAGGGTGCGGCGCAGCCCGGCCGTGCGCAGCCGCGCGATCGCGGCCACGTCGCCGTGCTCGCTCCGGTCCTCCGGAACGGCGTCGTCCGGAGCGGGCACGGGCCGGTCGGCGGTCTCCGCCGCCGGGGCGGTCTCCGCCTCGCGCGTCCTCGTCTCACGCCGCATGGCCGGCCCCTCTCTCGCGGGTGATCTGGACCTCTTCGCGCAGCGAGTCCCACACCTCGCGGTAGATGTCGAGGAAACCGCCGGTGAGCCGGACCTCCTCGGCGTCGCGCGGCCGCTCCAGCGGCACCTCGAACACGCTCTTGATCGTCGCGGGGCCCGCGGTCATGACCACGACCCGGTCGGACAGCACGAGCGCCTCCTCCAGGTCGTGCGTGACGAACACGACGGCGGCGCCGGACCCCGACCACAGGCGCAGCAGCTCGTCCTGCATGAGGCCGCGGGTCTGGACGTCCAGGGCGGAGAAGGGCTCGTCCATGAGCAGCACGGACGGCTCGTTGACGAGGGTCTGCGCCAGCGCGACGCGCTTGCGCATCCCGCCCGACAGCTGGTGGGGGTAATAGCCCTCGAAGCCGGCGAGGCCGACCCGCGCGACCCAGTCCCGGGCGCGGTCGCGCGCCTCCCGCTTGGAGGCGCCCCGGTAGCGGGGCCCCGCCGCGACGTTGTCCAGGACGGACCGCCACGGGAGGACGGCGTCGTTCTGGAACATGTAGCCGACCCCGTCGGGGATCCCGTCCACGGGCCTGCCGTGGACCAGGACCCGGCCGGCGGACGCCGGCTCCAGTCCGGAGACCAGGGACAGGGTGGTCGACTTCCCGCAGCCGGTCGGGCCGACCACGGCGACGAACTCGCCCGGCCCCACGGCCATGTGCAGGTCCCTGACCGCCGTGTGGACGCCGCCCGCCGACCGGAAGCGCTTGGTGGCGCCGTGCAGTTCGATCACGGGCCCGGCCGGTCGCCCGGCCCCGTCTCGCTTGGATGATGCTGATGTGGACACGGCGGCACCGTACGGATGTGGCGCGCGTCACCGGAACCCTTGCCCGCGATGTGCTCGCAAGCCGCGAATCCCCTCGTTAAGCGCGATACGCAGGGTTTTGCTCGTTCTGCTCGCCCGGGGGCTGGGCGGCCGGGCCGGCATGGTCTACGGTGCACGTCATGTCCGTCCGGCCCCGCATCACCTTCGCCCGCCAGGTGCTGATCCTGCAGGTCGGAGTGGTCGTGGTGGTGGCGGTCCTCGGGTACGGGCTGGTCGCCTGGATGCTCGACGGCCGGCTCCGCGACCAGTACGGCCAGCGGGCCCTCACGGTGGCGCGCAGCGTCGCCGCCGACCCGCGGATCGCGTCGGCGGTCGCCGCCGGCGACCGCGCCGGGCTCGTGCAGGACCGCGCCGAACGCGTCCGGGCCCGGACGGGGGCGCTGTTCGTCGTGGTGACCGACAACCGCGGCCTGCGGATGTCCCACCCGAACCCGCTGGAGCTCGGCAGGCACGTGAGCACCGACCCCTCCGACGCCCTGGCCGGGCGGGAGGTCGTCCGCGTCGAGCGCGGCACGCTCGGACTGTCCGCGCGCGGCAAGGTGCCGCTGTACGGCCCGGACGGGCGGATCCTCGGCGAGGTCAGCGTCGGGTTCGACGCCCGCGCCATCGACCGGGAGCTCGGCCACGTGCTGCGCGAGATGTCGCTGTTCGTCGCGGGCGCCGTCCTGCTCGGCGTGGTCGCCTCGGTCGCGATCGGCCGCCGGCTGAAGCGGCAGACGCTCGGCCTCGAACCCTACGAGCTGGTGGAGCTCGTCCACGAGCGGGAGGCGGTGCTGCACGGCGTCGGCGAGGGCGTCGTGGCCGTCGACACCGCGGGCCGGATCGCGGTCTGCAACGACGAGGCGTCCCGGCTGCTCGGCGTCGCCCTCAAGCGCGGCGCCCCCGCCGGGGATCTCGCCGCGGAGGGGACGCTGCGCGACGTCCTCACGGGACGCCGCGACGCCGCGAACCTGTTCGTCACCGCGGGGGAGCGCGTCCTGGTCGTCAACCGGCGGGAGGTCCGCAGGCACCGCCGCGACCTCGGCGCCGTCATCACCCTGCGCGACCGCACCGACCTGGAGACCCTCGCCCGCGAGCTGGACTCGGTCAGCACCCTCTTCGACGCCCTCCGCGCGCAGCGCCACGAGTACGCCAACCGGCTGCACACCCTCGCGGGCCTGCTCCAGCTCGGCCACAGCGAGGAGGCCGCCGACTACGTCGGCACCCTGATGGAGGACGCCGCGCGCCGCGCCCCGGCGCCCGACAACCTGCCCGACCCCGTCTCGGACCCCTACCTGCGGGCGTTCCTGTCGGCCAAGTCCGCCGTCGCCGCCGAGAAGGGCGTCCGGCTCGACATCGGCGCCGGCAGCTACGTGCCGGGCCGGGTCGCGGACCCTCTCGACGTGACGACCGTCGTCGGCAACCTCGTCGACAACGCCGTCGAGGCCGCGCGGCTCGGGCCGCGGCGGCCCGCCCGCGTCGAGGTCGAGCTGCTCGGCGACGGCCGCGACCTGCACGCCACCGTCACCGACTCCGGCGACGGGCTGCCGGACGGCCTGCGCGACGCCGTGTTCGACGACGGCGTCTCCACCCGCGACGCCGCGGCGGGCCGCTCGCGCGGGCTCGGGCTCGGCCTGGCGCGCCGCACCGCCCGCGCCCGCGGCGGCGACGTGACGTTCGTGGACGCGGGAACGGGCGGTCCCGGCGGCTGCGGGGCCGTGGCGGTCGCCCGCCTCCCCGGGGTGCTGGGCGCGGAGGCGGTGCGATGATCGACGTGCTCGTGGTGGACGACGACTTCCGCGTGGCGCAGGTCCACGCCGGGTTCGTGGCGGCGCTGCGGGGGTTCGCCGTCGCCGGGCTCGCGCACTCCGCCGCCCAGGCCAGGTCCATGGCCGCCGAGCTGCGGCCCGCCCTCGTCCTGCTGGACGTCTACCTGCCGGACGCCTCGGGCCTCACCCTGCTGCCCGACCTGGACGCCGACGTCATCATGGCGACGGCCGCCGCCGACCCCCGCGCCGTGCGCGAGGCCTTCCGGCACGGCGCCCTGCACTACCTGATCAAGCCGTTCACCGCCGCCGCGCTGAACGACCGCCTCACCGCCTACGCCCGGTACCGGGACGCCCTCGCGGGCGGGAGCGAGCTGTCCCAGGAGGACCTCGACGGCGCGGTCCGCGCCCTGTACGCGCCGCTGCACGCCCGCGCGCCCGCGCCCAAGGGCCGGTCGCCGGTGACGACGCGGCTGGTCTGCGACGCGTTGCGGCGGGCGGAGGAGCCGCGGTCCGCGGCCGAGATCGCCGACGAGGTCGGCATCTCCCGCGCCACCGCCCAGCGCTACCTCGCGGCGCTCGCCGAGGCCGGGCGGGTCGTGGTGACGCTGCGCTACGGCGCCACGGGCCGGCCGGAGCACCAGTACGCGTGGTCGCCCCGGTAGAGGCCGGCGAGGACGTCCTCGATGCCCGCCTCCCGCAGGGAGATGTCGCGGATGTCGTGGTCGCGGGCCAGCGCGGCGACCACGGCCGCCGCGTTCGCCGCGTTCGGCAGCCGGAGCCACTGCCGCGGCCCCTCGACCCGCTCCGCCTCGATCCCGTCCAGCGTGATCGGCGGGGCCGGCCGCGCGAGCTCCACGACCAGCAGCCGGTCGGCGTCCACGGTGCGGCGCAGCTCCTCCAGCCCGCCGTCGTAGGCGAGCCGGCCGTGGTCGATGATCAGGACGCGGCGGCAGAGCCGCTCGATGTCGCCGAGATCGTGCGTGGTCAGCAGGACCGTGGTGCCGCGCTCGGCGTTGACGCGTTCCAGGAATCCGCGGACGGTCGCCTTGCTCACCACGTCCAGGCCGATCGTCGGCTCGTCCAGGACGAGCAGTTCCGGGTCGTGCAGCAGCGCCGCCGCGAGGTCGCCCCGCATCCGCTGGCCGAGGCTGAGCTGCCGGACCGGGGTGTCCAGGAACGGCTCCAGCTCCAGCAGCGCGGTCAGCTCCGCCAGGCGCTCCCGGTGCGCGGCCGCCTCGACCCGGTAGAGCCGGCGGACGAGCGCCAGGCTGGCGCGCAGCGGCAGGTCCCACCACAGCGTCGTCCGCTGCCCGAACACCACCCCGATGCGGCGCGCGAGCGTCGTGCGGCGCCGTGACGGGTCCAGCCCGCACACCCGCAGGGTGCCCGACGACGCGGTGAGGATCCCGGTCAGCATCTTGATCGTCGTCGACTTCCCCGCCCCGTTCGGGCCGAGGTAGCCGACGAACTCGCCCCGCTCCACCGTGAACGACACCCCGTCCACCGCGCGCACCGTCCTGCGCCCCCGCCGCAGGACGCCCGAGCGTGTCCGCACGGTGAAGGCCTTGGCCACGTCCTCGGCCTCGATCATCGGCACCGGCAATCAGCTCCCTGTCGATCGGTAGTGGCGCAGGCCGGCCCGCCACGCGGCCGCCGCCGCCGCGCCCAGCGCCGCGGCGACCGCCGGGGAGGCGAACCGCGCCGCGCCCGGCAGCCCGAGCGGGTCCGGACGGTCCAGGACGTACAGCGCGGGCTGCCAGTTGACGAACGCCAGCGGCACGACGAACGTCACCCCGCGGACCAGGTCGCGGGCGAACACGGTCATCGGGTACTGGGTGAGGAACGCGCCGCCGTAGGTGAGCGACTTGCTCGCCCCGTGGCTGTCGACGAGCACGAACTGCACCGCGGCCGTCAGCACCCACAGCCCGCCGAAGATCGCCGCCCCGGACAGCACCATGACCGGGACCATCGCGAGCCGGCCCGGCGTCCAGTGGACGTCCAGGCGGCCGAGCGCGTACCCGAGCACCAGCACGGCCGGGACGAGCTTGCCGAGCCGCCGCGGCGTGAACCCCTCCGTCGCGATCTGGACCAGCGGGCTCACCGGGCGCACCAGCATCGCGTCCAGCGTCCCCTCCCGCACGTGCGCCCCGAGCCGCTCGGTCGACCCGAGGACGATGTCGGAGAGCGCGAAGGACAGGGCCGACGTGCCGTACAGGAACAGGACCTCGGACACGCCGAACCCGGCGATGCGCGGCGCCCGCGAGAACAGCACCATGATGGCGACCGCGTCCAGGACGGAGACGACCGCCGTGGCCAGGCCCAGCAGCACCATCGACACCGGGTACTGCGCCGCCGCCCGGATCCACGTCCAGGCGAGCAGCCCGTACACGCGCAGCGCGCCGGGCGCCGCGGGGTCAGCCACCGTGGACCACCAGCCTGCGCCGCGCCGCCCGCGTCGCCAGCGCGCCCGCCCCGAGCAGGACGGCCGCCCACCCCGCCTGGAACGCCAGCGCGCCGGCCAGGCCGGCGCCGCCGTACCGGCCGAGGAACACGTCCGCCGGCACCTGGATCTGCGCCGCCCACGGCAGGAGCTCGGCGGTCCGGCCGAGCCGCCCGGGGAACACGACGAGCGGCAGGATCATCCCGGAGAAGAACAGCGACATCACGAGCGTGACGGCGCTCAAACCCCGGTCGTCGTGCAGCCAGAACATCCCCATCGCCACCAGGTAGCGCAGCCCGAAGCTCACCAACGTCGCCAGGACCAGCGCCACCGCGAACGCGGCCAGGTGCGCCGGACCCGGCCAGCGGAACGGGAACGCCAGGGCGCCCGCCAGCAGCGGCGGTCCCGAGCGCAGCACCAGCGAGCTCGCGGCGCGGCCGAGGTCGTGGGCCAGCCACCAGCTCTGCAGCCCGGCGGGGCGGTGCAGGTCGATCGCGACGTCGCCGTTGCGGATGCGCTCCGTCAGCTCCATCCCGCCGAAGATCTGCACCGGCCCGATCAGCGCCTGGGTGACGAAGCAGAAGGTCACGGCGTCGGCGGCCGTGTACCCGCCGAGCGACGGCCGGACCTCCCACAGCGCCAGCAGAACGTAGGCGCGCAGGAAGCCGAACATCATGTTGGTGAGCGACTCGGTCAGGGACCCGAGCGGATAGGCGGTGTGACGGCGGAACCCGTACCACCACACCCACGGAAGGACGCCCACTTGCCGGAAGCCTAGACGGGCGCCCCACCCGCGACCACGTACTTTCGCACATAGACGGGCCCCCGGCGGGTCGCGCCGGGGGCCGGTCCACGTGCGGGACGTGCTCAGCCCTGCGGGATCTCGGGCTTGACGGGGGAGTAGAGCCAGTCCTTGAAGAACCCGCTCAGGTCCTGCCCGGCGACCCGCTGCGCCAGCGCCGTGAACTGCTCGGTCCTGGCGTTGCCGTACTTGTGCTGCGCGTACCACGTCCGGAGCAGGGTGAAGAACCTGTCGTCACCGATCTTCTCCCGGAGGAACTGCAGCATCATGCCGCCGCCGCTGTACACGCGGTCGTTGAACATGGTGTCGCGCTGCGGGTCGGCGGTCAGCACCGACCAGTACGGGCGTCCCGCCGCGTCGGGGAACGGGCGGGCGGCGTAGGTGGCGCGGGCCGCGTCGTGCACGGAGCGGCCGCCGCGCACCTCGGTGTAGTACCACGCGGCCCAGGTGGCGAAGCTCTCGTTCAGCCAGACGTCCTTCCACCGCGCGGGCGAGACCGCGTCGCCGTACCACTGGTGCGCCAGCTCGTGCGCGATCGTGCCGGTGCTCCGCACGGCCGAGTACACGGGCTTGCTCTGCGTCTCCAGGGAGAACCCGAGCGGCTGGCCGTTGAAGCGGGCGTCGTCGGCGATCGCGCCGGTGCTGCCGAACGCGTACTCCCCGAACGTCTTGGACCAGAGGTCGGTGACCTCGCTGGTGGTGTCGTAGAAGAAGCTCACCGCGTCCGGCTGGGCGGCGAGCAGCTCGGGGTCGACGGCCGTGTAGTTGGGGACGCCGCGCGGCGTCCGGCCCTGCCTCACGTCCCACCTGCCGATGTCGATCGTGGTGAGGTAGCTGGCCATCGGGCTGTCCTCGCGCCACTTGAAGACCTCGGCGGGGGTCTTGGACGCGCGGCGGCTGAAGCCCGCGACGGCGGAGCGGTGCCCCGCCGGGCGGCCGTTGGCGACGGCCGTCAGGCCCTTCGGCACCGTGATCGTGTAGTCGTAGGTGGCCTTGTCGCTCGGGTGGTCGTTGACGGGGAACCAGGTGCTGGCGCCGTTCGGCTCGCCGCCGACGAACGCGCCGTCGGGGGTGTGCAGGAAGCCGTAGGGGGACCCGAAGACGATCGGCGAGCCCACGATGGTCTGCGGCACGCCGCCGTACCTGATGACCGCGGTGAAGGTCCGGCCCTTGCGCAGCCCGTGCCGGGGCGTGATGACCAGCTCCTGGCCGCGCCGCTGGTAGCGGGCCTGGCCGTGGTCGACCCAGACCTTGTCGACGTCCATCCCGGACAGGTCGAGGTCGAACCGCGACAGGTTCTGGGTGGCGCGCGCGGTCACGGTCACGGTGCCGTCGAGCTGGTCGTAGTCGGGGTCGTAGCGCAGGTCCAGCGAGTAGTGGCGGACGTCGTAGCCGCCGTTGCCCTCCAGCGGGAAGTAGGAGTCGCCGACGCCGGGGGCGCCGGGGGTGAAGCGCCCGTACTGGCCCTGCCCGTCCGCGGAGGCGGCGGGCGCGAGCGCGACGACGCTCACCGCGGCGACGGCGAGCGGAAGCATCCGGCCGGGGATCGCCCGGGACCGGATGAACCGGGGGTCACGCGCCATCAGGGGTCCTCTCTCAGGGAGATCGACTAGCGGGGCTCACGATGCGCCCGCCCGGCGGCCTTTGTCGAGATCCGTTGCCGAATGTGGCCGGAACGTGAGGGGCGCACGAGGGTGGTGAGAGGGACGGCGCGGGGGTGTGCCGGGACGCCGTAAGGCCCCCGCGGGTGTAGGAACGCGGGGGCCTTAGGGGTCCTGGGGATCAGGCCGGAGAGCGGGGCCGGCGGCGCCGGCCGGCGTGGGTCAGTGGAACTGGCCCTCTTCCGTCGAGCCCTTCAGCGCGGTGGTGGAGGAGTCCGGGTTGATCGCGGTGCTGACCATGTCGAAGTAGCCGGTGCCGGCCTCGCGCTGGTGCTTGACCGCGGTGAAGCCCTTCTCGGCCGCCGCGAACTCGCGCTCCTGGAGGTCGACGTAGGCGGTCATGCCCTCGCGGGCGTAGCCGTGCGCCAGGTCGAACATGCCGTAGTTGAGCGCGTGGAACCCGGCCAGGGTGATGAACTGGAACTTGAAGCCCATGTGGCCGAGCTCGCGCTGGAACTTGGCGATGGTCGCGTCGTCCAGGTGCGCCTTCCAGTTGAAGGAGGGCGAGCAGTTGTAGGCCAGCATCTGGTCCGGGTACTCGGCCTTCACGGCCTCGGCGAACCGGCGCGCCTGCTCCAGGTCCGGGGTGCCGGTCTCCATCCAGATGAGGTCGGAGTACGGCGCGTAGGCCTTGGCGCGGGCGATGCAGGGCTCGATGCCGTTGCGGACGCGGTAGAAGCCCTCGGCGGTGCGCTCGCCGGTGGTGAACTCGCGGTCGCGCTCGTCCACGTCCGTCGTGATCAGGGTCGCGGCCTCGGCGTCGGTCCGCGCGATGATCAGAGACGGCACGTTGGAGATGTCCGCCGCGAGGCGGGCCGTGTTGAGGGTCTTGACGTGCTGCGAGGTCGGGATGAGGACCTTGCCGCCGAGGTGGCCGCACTTCTTCTCGGAGGCCAGCTGGTCCTCCCAGTGCACGCCCGCGGCGCCCGCGGCGATCATGCCCTTCATCAGCTCGAAGGCGTTCAGCACGCCGCCGAAGCCGGCCTCGGCGTCGGCCACGATCGGGGCGAGGAAATGCGTGTCGCCCTCACCCTCGGCCCACTGCACCTGGTCGGCGCGCAGCAGCGCGTTGTTGATGCGGCGCACGACGGCCGGAACCGAGTTCGCCGGGTAGATGCTCTGGTCCGGGTAGGTCTGGCCCGCCAGGTTGGCGTCCGCCGCGACCTGCCAGCCGGACAGGTAGATGGCCTTCAGGCCGGCCTTGACCTGCTGGACGGCCTGCAGCCCGGTCAGCGCGCCGAGGGAGTGGACGTAGTCCTCCTCATGCAGGAGGGTCCAGAGCCGCTCGGCGCCGAGACGCGCGAGAGTGTGCTCCTCCTGGACCGATCCGCGGATCCGGACGACGTCCTCGGCCGTGTAGGTCCGCTCGACGCCCTTCCAACGCGGGTCGGACTCCCACTGCCGCTGCAGCTCCTCGGCTGCGCCCTTGAGGCGACTGTCGCTCATCTTCTCGCCCTTCCGTGTCGTCCCCTGGGTGCTTGCTCACGACTATGCCCCCGGTGCAAGCCCGTTATGAACTCGCGAGTAACGAAAGAAGTGCGATATTTCCGCTATGATGAAGCTGTGACGACCTTGCGGACAGAAGAACCTCTCAACTTGACGAGCGACGTTGATCTCGTCACGTTCGGGCAGCGGCTCCGCCATCTGCGGCGCGCCCGCGGCCTGACGCTGTCGGAGCTCGGCGAGCGCGTGGGCCGCGCCCCGTCCCAGCTCTCCCTGCTGGAGAACGGACGGCGCGAGCCCAAGCTGTCGCTGCTGCAGGCCCTCGCCGCCGCGCTGGAATGCCCGGTGGAGGAGCTCCTGCGCCGCCAGCCCCCCAGCCGGCGCGCCCAGCTGGAGATCCAGCTGGAGGAGGCGCAGCGCGACCCGCTGTACCGGACGCTCGGCCTGTCGCACCTGAAGGTCGGCAAGCGCATGCCGAACGAGGTCATCGAGCACATCCTCGCGCTGTACGGCGAGCTCCGGCGCAGCCGTACCAAGCCCACCGCGAGCCCCGAGGAGGCCCGCAAGGCCAACGCCGAGCTGCGCCGCCAGATGCACGAGCGCGGCAACCACTTCGCGGACATCGAGCACGTCGCGTCCCAGACCCTCGACGCGGTCGGGTACCGGCGCGGCGCGGTCTCGCAGGGGCTGCTGATGACGCTGGTCGGGCACTTCGGCTTCAGCCTCCAGTACGTCCAGGACCTGCCGCGCTCGGTCCGGTCGATCACCGACCTGCGCAACCGGCGGATCTACCTGGAGCGCGAGCAGCTCGGCATGCACACGCCGCGGACGATCCTGCTGCAGACCCTCGGGCACATCGCCCTCGACCACGACCAGCCGCGCGACTTCGCCGACTTCCTGCGCCAGCGCGTCGAGGCCAACTACTTCGGCGCCGCGATCCTGATGCCCGAGCGCAGCGTCGTCCCGTTCCTGCAGGAGGCCAAGGCCGCCCGGGAGCTGTCGGTGGAGGACCTGGCGGACGTCTTCTCCGTCTCCTACGAGATGGCCGCGCACCGCTTCACCAACGTCGCGACCCACCACCTCGACCTCCAGCTGCACTTCACCAAGAACGACGAGAACGGCACGATCTACAAGGCGTACGCCAACGACGGCCTGGCCTTCCCCCAGGACGAGGACGGCGCGATCGAGGGCCAGCGGATGTGCCGGGAGTGGGCCGGGCGGCACGTGTTCGGCGCCGCGGACCGCTTCTCCGTCTACTACCAGTACACCGACACCCCGAACGGGACGTACTGGTGCCTGTCGCACATCGACCCCAGCCACGAGCGCGACTTCGCGATCACGCTGGGCGTCCGGTTCGAGGACTCCCGCTGGTTCCGCGGCCGGGAGACGACCCGGCGGGTCAGGTCGGCCTGCCCGGACGGCGACTGCTGCCAGCGTCCCCCGAAGGCGCTGTCGGACCGGTGGGAGGGGATGGCCTGGCCGTCGGCGCGCGCCCACTCGCACGTCCTGTCGGTCCTCCCGCCGGGGGCGTTCCCCGGTGTCGACGAGGCCGACGTCTACGAGTTCCTGGACCGGCACGCCGCCGAGTGACGGGCGTGTCCTGACCCCGTGGCCCGGCGCGGACGGCGTCCGCCCGCGTGTTACCCGTGGTAACTCCGAATGGTGCTACCGTTGGTAACACGCGATATTGGAGAGAGGGTCAATTAATCATGACGAGCGCGGAGCAGACGCCGTTCTCGCTGGAGCCCAGCGAGGACGTTCGCGAGGTCAGGGACTGGGTGCACGAGTTCGCCAAGGACGTCATCCGCCCCGCCGCGGAGGAGTGGGACGAGCGCGAGGAGACCCCCTGGCCGCTGATCCAGGAGGCGTCCAAGGTCGGCATCTACTCGCTCGACTTCTTCGCCACCCAGTGGCTGGAGCCGACCGGGCTCGGCATTCCGGTGGCGTTCGAGGAGCTGTTCTGGGGCGACGCGGGCATCGCCCTGTCGATCGTGGGAACCGGCCTCGCCGCCGCGTCCGTCGCCGCCGTGGGCACCCCGGAGCAGGTCAGCGAGTGGGTGCCGCAGATGTTCGGCAGCGCCGACGACATCAAGCTCGGCGCGTTCTGCGCCTCCGAGCCCGACGCGGGCAGCGACGTCGGCTCGATCCGCACCCGCGCCGTGTTCGACGAGGCCAAGGACGAGTGGGTGCTGAACGGCACCAAGACCTGGGCGACCAACGGCGGCATCGCCGACGTCCACGTGATCGTCGCCTCGGTGCACCCCGACCTCGGCAGCCGCGGCCAGGCCAGCTTCATCGTCCCGCCGAACACCCCGGGCCTGCGGCAGGGCCAGAAGTTCAAGAAGCACGGCATCCGCGCCTCCCACACCGCCGAGGTGATCCTGGACGACGTCCGGATCCCGTCCCACCTGATCGTCGGCGGCAAGGACCGGTTCGACGAGCGCATCGCGCGCAGCCGCGAGGGCAAGAGCTCCAAGGGCCAGGCCGCGATGAAGACCTTCGAGACGACCCGCCCGGCCGTCGGGGCCATGGCCCTCGGCGTCGGCCGCGCCGCCTACGACTACGCCCTCGAGTACGCGCGGGAGCGCGAGCAGTTCGGCAGGAAGATCGGAGACTTCCAGGCCGTCGCCTTCAAGCTGGCCGACATGAAGTGCCGCCTGGACGCCGCCCGCCTCATGGTGTGGCGGGCCGCCTGGATGGCCCGCACCGGCAAGGACTTCGAGAACGCCGAGGGCTCGATGGCCAAGCTGATGGCCAGCGAGATGTCGGTCCACGTCACCGAGGAGGCCATCCAGATCCTCGGCGGCAACGGCTACACCCGCGAGTACCCGGTCGAGCGCATGCACCGCGACTCCAAGATCTTCACCATCTTCGAGGGCACCTCGGAGATCCAGCGCCTGGTGATCGGCCGCACCGTCACGGGCCTCCCCGTCAGGTAGCAGCCGACCTGCACAGACGGCCGGGCCGCCTTGTTCGAAGACGCCCAGGCGCCCCGGCCGTCTTCCCGGCTCCACACCCCCGCACCTCATCGGTTACGTTGGGTGTGTGGAGGAGAACCTCGCCGTGGAGCGGATCGTCGACGTCGCTACCAGGCTCTTCGCCGAGCTTGGCTTCGACGGGACCCCGGTCGAGCTGGTGGCCGAAGCCGCCGGGGTGGACACCGCCACGCTCACGGCGCTCACGGGCGGCAAGACCGAGCTGTACAAGACCGTGATGCTGCGAGTGCATGAGGCCGAGGTGCAAATGGTGCAGGCCGCGCTGGCCTCGACTCCTCGCACGCCGGCGGGGCTGACCGAGCTGGCGGACGCCTACCTGGACTTCCACGTCAGCAACCCGCACACCTCGATGCTGTGGATGCACCGCTGGATGGGCGACGCGTCGGCCACCGCCGAACTCGACGTCCGATACCGCGGACCGATCATCACCATGGTCACCGACGCGGTCGGCCCCATGGCGCCCGAGGACGTCCAGACCGACTTCGTCACCTGGACGATCATCTGGTCGGTCGCGGGCTTCATCACCGGCGGGATGCTGCACAGCGACCACTCACCGGCCCGGGCCGCCCCGGACGAGTCCGCCATCTCGCCCGAGACGCTGGAAGAGTTCCGCACCAACCTGCATGCGCTCGTCCTGCGCATGTACGGCCCCAAGAACTACCCCTGATCCACCCGCTCCGGAAGCGTCCGGTCTGCCGGGTCCCAGAACGCCTCGAACGCCCCGCGCGGCGAGCCGACCAGGCCGCGCCGTCGGCGAACCAGACGAGGAATCGCACCGCTTCCCAGGCCGCCGCGGCGGGCCGGGCAGAGCCGCCGAGTACTGGTTACCGCCCCGCCGACCGCCCGGAACGGAAACCGAGAGCCCCGAAGCGACGACCACCCGCACGGTGGACGAGCCGTCGAGCCCGGAGGAATGACTGGGGGCTGGGCGCAAACGCTGATAAAAAGCCGTAACCCCCATGAGACCCTGCCGCCGCCAAAGGACAAAGAATGGCCGAAGATCCCGGCGCCTCCACCGCCCCGCCGTCCAACACCGCCCCCGGCGGCCCGCCGCCTCACCGCTGGAGTGGCCGGTGAGTGACACCACGGCGCTCGGTGACCGGATGAAGGCGTACGAGCAGGCCACCCGCACGATCCTGCCGCGCCGCACCTACACGGTCGTGCGGGTCGACGGCCGGTCGTTCCACTCGTTCCTCCGGCACGCGGACCGGCCGTTCGACGACGCCGTCATGGCCGCGATGAACACCGTTGCCGAGGCCCTCTGCGCGGACATGTCGGGTGCGGTGTTCGCCTTCACCCAGTCCGACGAGTGCTCGGTGCTGCTGAGCGACTTCGCGGGGACGGGCACGGAGCCGTGGTTCGGCGGGGTGATCCAGAAGATGGCCTCGGTCGCGGCGTCGACGGCGACGGTCGCGTTCAACGACGCGTACGCGCCCGCGAGTGGTGCGCCGCCGGCGTCCCGGGCGACGTTCGACGCGCGGGTGTTCACGATCCCGGGCCAGGTGGACGTCGCGAACTACTTCCTGTGGCGGCAGCGCGACGCCGTCCGGAACAGCATCTCGATGGCGGCGCAGGCGCACTTCTCCCACAAGCGGCTCCACAAGATCGGCACCGGCGAGATGCAGGAGCTGCTGTGGAGCGAGGCCGGGGTGAACTGGAACGACTACCCGGCAGGCTGCAAGCGCGGGCGGGTCACGGTGCGGCGGACGGGGGAGCGGCCGGTGACCTACACCGACCGCCGGACCGGGAACCAGGTGACGACCACGGCGATCCGGTCGTGGTGGGAGACCGACGCCGCCCCGCACTTCACCGCCGACGCCGGCGGTTGGCTCGCTGAAACCGTCCCGCCGCTTCCCGCGCTGGCCGGGGAGCGCCGGGACTGACCCGCACCTCCTGGAGGCCGGGCAGGTGAGAGCCCTGCCTGCCGACGCGCGCCGCGGACGGCAGGCTCCGGGAGCCGGGCGACGGCCGTCGGTCGGTCGTCGCCCGGCGCCGGGTCGCTCTGCGGTGAATCCGCGGCACCGCCGCCATGGCGGCGGTGCCGCGCATCGCCGTCGGAGCTAGGCCGCGGCCCCCACCAGGCCGTGCGGGTCGAGGATGTACTTGCGCGCCGCGCCCCGGTCGAACTCGGCGTAGCCCTGCGGCGCCTGCTCGAGCGGGATGACCGACGCGTTGACGTTCTGGGCGATCTGCACCCGGTCGTGAAGGATCGCCATCATCAGCTGCCGGTTGTACTTCATCACCGGGCACTGGCCCGTGACGATGTACTGCGACTTGGCCCAGCCGAGGCCGATCCGCAGCCCGAGCTGGCCCACCCTCGCGTTCTCGTCCGACGCGCCCGGGTCCCCGGTGACGTACAGGCCGGGGATGCCGAGCCCGCCGGCGGTGCGGGTGACCTCCATGAGCGTGTTGAGGACGGTCGCCGGCTGCTCCGTCCTCGCTCCCTCGTGCCCCTGGCCGCGCGCCTCGAACCCGACGCAGTCGACGGAGGCGTCCACCTCGGGGACGCCGAGGATCTGCTCGATCTGCGCGCCGACGTCGCCGTGCTCCGACAGGTCGATCGTCTCGCAGCCGAAGCCGCGGGCCTGCTCCAGCCGCTGCGCGTTCATGTCGCCGACGATGACGACGGCGGCGCCGAGCAGCAGGCAGGCGGTGGCGCTCGCGAGGCCGACCGGTCCCGCGCCCGCCACGTACACGGTCGAACCGGTCGTGACGCCGGCGGTGTAGGCGCCGTGGTATCCGGTGGGGAAGATGTCCGACAGCATCGCCAGGTCGGGCAGCTTCTCCATCACGGTGTCGCGGTCGGCCGGGAACTTGAGCAGGTTGAAGTCGGCGTACGGGACGACCGCGTACGCGGCCTGGCCGCCGTGCCAGCCGCCCATGTCGACGTAGCCGTAGGCGGCGCCCGGGCGCTCCCGGTTGACGTTCTCGCACACGCCGGTGTTGCGTTCCTTGCAGTTGCGGCAGCGGCCGCACGCGATGTTGAACGGGACGCTGACGAGGTCGCCCTCCTTGATGAACTCGACGTCCCGGCCCGTCTCGATCACCTCGCCGGTGATCTCGTGGCCGAGCGTCAGCCCGGCGGGCGCGGTCGTCCGGCCGCGCACCATGTGCTGGTCGGAGCCGCAGATATTGGTCGCCAGGACCTTCAGGATGACGCCGTGCTGCAGCTTGCGCCCGCCCTGTTCGGCCAGTTCGAGCTTGGGGAAGTCCAGGTCCTCGACCGTGACCTCGCCCGGCCCCTGGTACACGACGCCTCGATTGGTGTCAGCCACGTCCTCTCCTTCCAGGTGGAGGGTCGGCTCGCAGGCGCCCGGAACGGCGGCCCGTGCTCGTCGCCCCCGTCCTCGGACGTCACGGGTGTCCACAATGGGTACGTCCGAGATGTACCCGGTTTCGTGCTTTTAGTCCGTTTTTCTTGCGCGAGCGCCAGGAGCCCGGACCTCGCGGGCCCGGCGGTGAAAGCTTGCGTTCTGGGTCTTGACGGACGAAATGTTCACGCTCACAATCGGCCCTACGCATCAGATGCCGGGCGCCGGCGCGAGGGCGGAGGAGGAGACGGTGGCGGACCACGGCTCGTCGAATCCACCGATCATGGCCGACGTCGCCCAGCTGGCGGGGGTGTCGCACCAGACGGTGTCGCGGGTGGTCAACGACCACCCGAACGTCTCGGCGCGGACCCGCGCCCGGGTGCTGGCGGCCATCGCCGAGCTCGGCTACCGGCCGAACTCGGCGGCCCGGACCCTGGTGACCCGGCGCTCCAGGACGCTCGGCGTGGTCAGCTTCGAGTCCACGCTCTACGGCCCGGCCTCGATGCTGCACGGCATCGAGCAGGCCGCCAGGAACGCCGACTTCTTCGTCAGCATCGTCAGCCTGCGGGCGATCACGCAGCGCGCCCTGCTGGACGCGGTCGGACGGCTGGCGGAGCAGGCCGTCGAAGGAGTCGTGGTGATCGCCCCGCACATCTCGACCAACGACGTGCTGGCGCAGGCCGGCCGGCTCGTGCCGCTGGTGGGGGCCGGGTGCGGGCCGACCGCGGGGGTTCCGATGGCGGCCATCGACCAGCGCGCCGGCGCCGTGGCGGCCACCCGCCACCTGCTCGATCTCGGGCACCGCACCGTCCACCACATCGCGGGCCCCGCGACCTGGCTCGACGCGGTCGGCCGGGCCGACGGCTGGCGCGCGACCCTGACCGAGGCCGGAGCGGCGGTGCCGGAGACGCTGACCGGTGACTGGAGCGCCCGGTCGGGCTACGAGGCCGGCCGGCGGCTCGCGGAGGACCCCGCGGTCACGGCCGTGTTCTGCGCCAACGACCACATGGCCCTGGGCGTCCTGCGCGCCCTGCACGAGGCCGGCCGCCGGGTTCCCGAGGACGTCGGCGTGGTCGGCTTCGACGACATCCCGGAGGCCGCCTACTTCATCCCGCCGCTGTCCACGGTGCGCCAGGACTTCGGCGAGCTCGGCCGCCGTTCGCTGGAGCTGCTGGTGCAGCGCCTGGGCGGCTCCCCGGGGCCGCCGGGGAATGTGCTGATCCCGCCGGAGCTGGTGGTGAGGTCCAGCGCCCGGCCGGCCCCGCGCCCCTGACCCGACCGATGCCCCCGTACTCCAGCGATGAGGAAATTGTGAGCGCTAACAACGAGCAGGCCGCCTGCGTCGTCGGCGTCGACTTCGGCACGCTGTCCGGCCGGGCGGTCGTCGTCCGGGTCGCCGACGGCGCCGAGCTCGGCGGCGCCGTCCACGACTACGCCGACGCGGTGATCGAGAGTGCCCTGCCCGGCACGGGGGAGCCGCTCCCGCCCGACTGGGCGCTGCAGAATCCCGCGGACTGGCGGGCAGTGCTGAGCACCGCCGTCCCCGCGGCCGTCGCCGAGGCCGGGGTGGACCCGGCGCGCATCATCGGGATCGGCACCGACTTCACGTCCTGCACGGTGCTTCCCGTCCGGTCGGACGGCACCCCGCTGTGCGAGCTCCCGGAGACGGCCGCCCGGCCGCACGCCTGGCCGAAGCTGTGGAAGCACCATGCGGCGCAGCCGCAGGCCGACCGCATCACCGCGCTGGCGCACGAGCGGGGGGAGAAGTGGATCGCGCGGTATGGCGGGCGGGTCTCCTCGGAGTGGCAGTTCGCCAAGGCGCTGCAGGTCCTGGAGGAGGACCCGGACACCTACCGGCGTACGGAGCGCTGGATCGAGGCGGCGGACTGGATCGTCTGGCAGCTGGCCGGCCGCGAGACGCGCAACGCCTGCACGGCCGGCTACAAGGGCCTCTACCAGGACGGCGGCTACCCTTCCGCCGGCTACCTGGCCGCGCTGCACCCCGGCTTCGCCGACTTCGCGGCCACGCGGCTGGCCCATCCGCTCTCCCCGCTGGGGTCGCGGGTGGGGACGCTGACCGCCGAGGCGGCCCGCCTGACCGGCCTGCCGGAGGGCGTCGCGGTGGCCGCCGGGAACGTCGACGCCCATGTGACCGCGCCGGCCGCCCGCGCGGTCGGCGACGGCAGGCTGCTGGCGATCATGGGGACGTCGACCTGCCACGTGGTCAACAGCGCGGTCCTCGCCGAGGTGCCGGGGATCTGCGGCGTCGTGGACGGCGGCATCACCGCCGGGGCCTACGGCTACGAGGCCGGGCAGAGCGCGGTCGGCGACGTCTTCGCCTGGTGGACCCGCATGACCGGACGGGACCACGCCGAACTGGCGGCGGCGTCCGCGGACGCGCCCGTCGGCTCGCACGGGCTGGTGGCCCTGGACTGGATGGGCGGCAACCGCTCGGTCCTGGTCGACCACCACCTGTCGGGCGTGATCGCGGGAATGACCCTGGCCACCCGGCCGGAGGAGGTCTACCGCGCGCTCATGGAGGCGACGGCCTACGGCACCCGGGTCATCGTCGAGGCCTTCGAGGCGGCCGGGGTCCCGGTCGAGGAGTTCGTCGTCGCCGGCGGGCTGAAACGCAACGCGGCGCTGATGCAGACCTACGCCGACGTCCTGCGCCGGCCGGTCTCCATCGCGGCCTCCGACCAGGCGCCGGCGCTCGGCGCCGCCATCCACGCCGCGGTCGCGGCGGGCGCCTACCGGGACGTGCCCGAGGCCTCGGCGGCGATGGGCCGGGTGGTCACCGCGGCCTACGCGCCGGATCCGGTCCGGTCCCGCGCCTACGACCTCCTCTACGCGGAGTACCGCGAACTGCACGACCACTTCGCGGCCCGGGGCGGCGGGAGCAGCGAGATCCTGCACCGGCTGCGCCGGCTGCGCAACGACGCGCTCGGCTCGGAAGGGGACCTGTGATGCCCGGCACGCACGACGAGGCGGTCCGCGCGCTGCGGCGGACCGTCAGCGATCTGCACGCCGAACTCGTCAGGTACGGACTGGTCGTGTGGACGGCCGGCAACGTCTCCGCCCGGGTGCCCGGCCGCGACCTGATGGTGATCAAACCCAGCGGCGTCTCGTACGACGACCTGTCCCCGGAGGCGATGGTGGTCTGCGACCTCGAAGGCGGGGTCGTCGAGGGCGACCTGCGGCCGTCGAGCGACACCGCCGCGCACGCCTACGTCTACCGGCACATGCCCGAGGTCGGCGGGGTGGTGCACACGCACTCCGCGTACGCCTGCGCCTGGGCCGCGCGCGGGGAGCCAGTGCCCTGCGTCCTCACGGCCATGGCCGACGAGTTCGGCGCGGAGATCCCCCTCGGCCCCTTCGCGCCCATCGGCGACGACTCGATCGGGCGCGGCGTCGTCGGCACGCTCCGGGGCCACCGCTCCCCAGCGGTGATCATGCGCAACCACGGCGTCTTCACCATCGGCGCGGACGCGCGGGCCGCGGTCAAGGCCGCGGTGATGTGCGAGGACGCGGCGCGCGCGGTGCACCTCGCCCGCCAGCTCGGCGACCCCGTCCCGCTGCGGCCCGAGGACATCGACCGCCTGCACCACCGCTACCAGAACGTCTACGGACAGCGTCCTTGACCCGCGAAGGGAGCAGCCCAGCGATGGCACCGACCATCTGGTTCCTCACCGGAAGCCAGTCCTTGTACGGCGAGGACACGCTCCGCCAGGTCGCCGAGCAGTCGCAGCGGATCGCCCGGGCCCTGGACGAGGATCCGGGCATCCCGGCGGCGGTGCGGTGGCGCCCGGTGCTCACCGGCGCGGAGGCCATCCGGCGGACGATGCTCCAGGCGAGCGCGGACGACGACTGCGTCGGGGTCATCACCTGGATGCACACGTTCTCGCCCGCCAAGATGTGGATCGCCGGGTTGAACGCCCTGCTCAAGCCGCTGCTGCACCTGCACACCCAGGCGAACGTGGCGCTGCCGTGGGCGAGCATCGACATGGACTTCATGAACCTCAACCAGGCCGCGCACGGCGACCGGGAGCACGCCCACGTCCAGACCCGGCTCGGCACGGCGCGCACCACGGTGGCCGGGCACACCACCGACCCCGCGGTGCGCGCGCGGATCGCCTCGTGGGTCCGGGCCGCCCGGGGCTGCGCCGACCTGCGGACGCTGCGGCTCGCCCGCTTCGGCGACAACATGCGGGACGTCGCCGTCACCGAGGGCGACAAGGTCGAGGCGCAGATCCGGTTCGGCGCCTCGGTCAGCGCCTTCGGCGTGAACGACCTCGTCGCGGCCGTCGACGCGGTGCCGGACCACCGGGTCGGCGAGCTCGCCGAGGAGTACGAGCAGGCGTACGCCGTCGTCCCGGAACTGCGGTCCGGCGGCGAACGGCACCCGGCGCTGCGCGACGCCGCGCGCATCGAGCTCGGGCTGCGCGACTTCCTCACCGCCGGGTCCTACCAGGCGTTCACCACCAACTTCGAGGACCTCGGCGGGCTGACACAGCTGCCGGGCATCGCCGTGCAGCGCCTGATGGCCGACGGCCACGGCTTCGGCGCCGAGGGGGACTGGAAGACGGCCCTGCTGCTGCGGGCCCTCAAGAGCGCCGCCGCGGGACTGCCCGGCGGCACCTCCTTCATGGAGGACTACACCTACCACCTCGTGCCGGGCAGGGAGCTCGTCCTGGGCGCCCACATGCTGGAGGTCTGCCCCTCCATCGCCGCCGGCGTGCCCGCCTGCGAGGTGCACCCGCTGTCCATCGGGGGACGGCAGGACCCGGTCCGGCTCGTGTTCGACGCGGCGCCGGGACCGGGCCTCGTCGTCGGGCTGGCCGACCTCGGCGACCGGTTCCGGCTGGTCGCCAACGAGATCGACCTGGTGACACCCCCCGAGCCGCTGCCCCGGCTGCCGGTGGCCCGGGCCGTGTGGGCGCCCCGCCCGGACTTCCGCACCTCGACCGAGGCGTGGCTGTCGGCCGGGGGACCGCACCACACGGTGCTGTCCCAGGCGGTCACCATCGAGATCCTGACCGACCTCGCCGAGATGACGGGCGTGGAACTGCTCGTCATCGACGGCGAGACCGACGTCGCCCGGTTCCGCCGCGAGATGCGCTGGAACCAGGCGTACCACCGCCTGGCGCAAGGCTTCTAGCCGCCAGGACCCCCCACCCCCGAGATCTGTGAGGAAACCCGTCCCATGACCAGATCACGCTTCGCGGTAAGGCTGGTCGCGCTGGCCGTGCTCGCCGGCGCCGCGATCGGCGGATTCGCCCCCTCGTCCACGGCGTCCGGCCGCCACCTCAAGCCCGGGATCGGCAAGGACCTGTTCGGCACGATGCCCGACGGCACCAAGGTCTGGCGCTACACCCTGACCAACGGCTCGATGCGCATCCGGGTGATCACCTACGGCGGCATCATCCAGACCATCGAGACGCCCGACCGGCACGGCAGGCTCGCCAACGTCACCCTGGGCTTCCCGACCCTCTCCGACTACCTCACCAAGAACAGCACCTACTTCGGGGCGCTCATCGGCCGGTACGGCAACCGCATCGCCAAGGGCCGGTTCACGCTCGACGGGCACGCGTACCAGCTGACCACCAACAACAACGGGAACACGCTGCACGGCGGCACGACCGGCTTCGACCAGCGCGTCTGGTCCGCGATCCCGGTCACGACCGGCGGCGGCGTCGCGCTCCGGCTGTCCCACACCAGCCCTGACGGCGACCAGGGATTCCCCGGCACCCTCAAGACCGACGTCACCATCTCCGTCACGCGGCACAACGCCATCCGGTTCGACTACCGCGCCACCACCGACAAGCCGACCGTCGTCAACCTCACCAACCACTCCTACTTCAACCTGTCGGGAGAGGGCAGCGGCACGGTCTACGACCACCGGCTCCAGATCAACGGTTCCCGGTACACCCCCGTCGGCTCGGCGGAGCTCATCCCGACCGGCCGGATCGCCCCGGTGCACGGCACCCCGCTGGACTTCACCCGGCCCACCGCGATCGGCGCCCGCATCCGGACCGGCTTCGACCAGCTCCTCCACGGCCAGGGCTACGACCACAACTTCGCCCTCGACGGCTCCGGCTGGAAGGTCGCGGCGCGCGTCCAGGATCCCGCCAGCGGCCGCACCCTGGCCATCTCCACCGACCAGCCCGGGCTCCAGTTCTACTCGGGCAACTTCCTCGACGGCACGCTGGTCGGCACCGGCGGCCGCGTCTACCGGCAGGGCGACGGGTTCGCGCTGGAGACCCAGCACTTCCCCGACTCGCCGAACCAGGCGGGCTTCCCCTCGACGGAGCTCGACCCCGGCCAGACCTACCACTCCACGACCGTCTACCAGTTCGGAGCCTGACATGGAGCGCATCGATCCGGCGGTCGAGGAGGCCGTCGACACTCTCGGCCTGAGCGAGCCCACCCGGCGCCGGCTGCTCAGCGGCGCCGGCCTGGTCAGCGCGACGGCGGCCGCTTCGGCGCTGCTGGCCGCCTGCTCCTCGGACAACAAGAGCTCGTCCTCGGCAGCGGGCGGGCCCGGGCACTTCCCGAAGACGCCGAACTGGAAGTTCGTGTTCGTCAACCATGTCACCACGAACCCGTTCTTCACGCCGACGCAGTACGGCGCGCAGGACGCCTGCGCCCTGCTGGGCTGCTCGTTCCAATGGACGGGCTCGCAGAACTCGGCGGTGCCGGAGATGGTCAGCGCCACCAACGCGGCCATCTCCGGCAAGGCCGACGGGCTCGCGGTCGCCGTGGTGGACAAGGCCGCCTTCCGGCAGCCGGTGGACAACGCGCTGAAGGCCGGGATCCCGGTGGTGTCCTACAACGCCGACGGCGCCAAGGACGACCCCGGCAGCAGCCGGCTCTCCTACATCGGCCAGGACCTGTACACCTCCGGCTACCAGCTCGGCGCCAAGATCGCGGGGCTGATGTCCGGGGGAGACGCGGTCGGCTTCATCGCCACCCCGGGCTCGCTCAACATCCAGCCGCGCATCGACGGCGCCCAGGACGCCATCAAGGCGTCCGGCAAGCCGATCAAGTTCACCTCGGTGGCCACCGGCGCCGAGGTGCCCAAGGAACTGTCGACCGTCGACGCCTACGCCCAGGGCCACAAGGACATCAAGGGCATGTTCGCGGTGGACGCCGGCTCGACCGAGGCCATCGGCAAGGTCATGCAGAAGTACGGCCTCAAGGGCAAGGGCGTGGTCGCGGGCGGGTTCGACCTCACCCCGGGCACGCTGGCCGCCGTCAAGTCCGGGGACCTGGACTTCACCATCGACCAGCAGCCGTACCTGCAGGGATTCCTGCCGGTGATGGCCCTCTGGTTCTACAAGCTGTCCGGCGGGCTGGTCTTCCCCCCGATGACCAACACCGGCCTGACCTTCGTCAACAAGCAGACCGTCGGCCCGTACCTGTCGACCAAGACACGGTACGAGGGGTCCAGCCCGGCCCAGCAGCTGGTGCCGCGGTCCGGCGCCATCGCTCACGTCTGACACGAGGAGGACGGAGTGAGCGAGAGCACCGTACGGGACCAGGCAGCGGCCCCGGGCACGCCACCGCGGCGGCGTGCCCGGGGGCTGCCCGGCCTCGCCACCGACGCGTTCCTGCGCCGCCGGGAGGCGACCATCCTCCTGGTGGCGCTCGGACTGCTGATCTACTTCCAGACCGCCAAGTCGGTCTTCCTGAGCCACGACAACCTGGTCAACGTCTCCCAGGGCACCGCGCCCTACGCCATCATCGCGGTCGGCGAGGTGTTCCTGCTCGTCAGCGGCGAGATCGATCTGTCGGTCGGCATGGTCTTCGCGCTGGCGCCCTTCCTCATGCACTACATGGTCGACTTCTCCGGCGTCTACCCGATCATCGCGATCGTGCTCGCGGTCCTCGCCGGGGCGCTCATCGGGCTCGGCAACGGGCTGGTGACAGTTGTGCTGAGGGTGCCGTCGTTCGTCGCCACCCTCGGCTCGATGTTCCTGGTGCAGGGCATCATGCTCACCACCTCCCACGCCTACCCGGCGCAGATCCCCGAAGCGGCCGACGGCCTGGCGGGCTGGTTCGGGCGCGCCCCCTGGGCGGAGCTGACCTGGTGCCTGGTGATCGTGGTCTTCTTCCACCTGGTGCTCACCCGCACCCGGTGGGGACTGCACACGGTCGCGACCGGCGGCAACCCGCTCGGCGCCGCGGAGGCGGGCATCCGCACCGGCCGTATCAAGATCGGCAACTTCATGCTCACCGGGGCGCTCGGCGCGTTCGCCGGCATCCTGGAGGCCTTCCGGGTCGGCTCCATCGATCCGAGCTCGGGCGGGTCGAACGCGATGTTCATCGCGGTCTCGGCGGCGGTCATCGGCGGCACCGCCCTGGCCGGCGGCTCGGGGACCGTGGTCGGCGCGCTGCTCGGCGCGCTGGTGCTGGCCGAGATGCAGAACGGCTTCAACCTCATCGGGATCAGCGCCAACCCGTTCAACATCATCCTCGGGTCGGCGATCATCATCTCGATGGTGCTGAACGTCCACCTGGCCCGGTTGCGAAGGGCGGGGCGCTCATGAGCGACGCTCTGCGGGTGGAGGGCATCAGCAAGCGCTTCGGCGGCGTGGAGGCCCTCGCCGACGTCACGCTGCGCCTCGGCAAGGGCGAGGTGCTCGGCCTCATCGGCGACAACGGCGCCGGGAAGTCCACCCTCATCAAGATCATCAGCGGTTTCCAGCGGCCGGACTCCGGACGCATCCTCATCGACGGGACGGAGGTGAGCCCGCGCTCGGTGGACCACGCCCGCTCTCTCGGCGTCGACACCGTCTACCAGGACCTCGCTCTGGTCAACGAGCTCAGCGTCTACCACAACATGTTCCTCAACCGGGAGCTGGTGCGCTGGCCGCTGCTCAGCAACCGCGCGATGCGCCGGCGGGCCGCCCGCCAGCTGGCCGACATGGGGGTGCGGATCCCGTCGGTGGACGTCGAGGTCGCCAAGCTGTCCGGCGGCCAGCGGCAGGCGATCGCGGTCGCCCGCTCGGTCTACTCCGACGCCCGCATCCTGCTGCTCGACGAGCCGCTGGCCGCGATGGGCGCCAAGGAGGGCACGATGATCCTCGACCTCGTCCGCGACCTCAAGGAGCGCGGCGAGGTGTCGATCATCATCATCGCGCACAACTACGCGCAGGTCCTCGACGTGTGCGACCGGGTCAACCTGCTGCAGCACGGCCGGATCTCCTTCGACAGGCCGACGTCCGAGACGTCCCTGCAGGAGCTGACCGACCTGGTCGTCGCCGACTACCGGCGCGGCCGGGGCCTGTAGACGCCCTCCGGGCCGGGCGCGCCGAGCCCGGCCCGGAGGCGTGACCCGCCGGCGCGACCGCGCCCGCCGGATGCGGGCACCGGCGCCGCCGCTCCGGCCCCTACCGGGCGCCTCCGACGATCTCCCGCAGGGGGAAGCGCTGGAGCTTGCCTGTGGTGGTGCGGGGGAGTTCGCCGACGAACCGGACCGACCTCGGGTACTTGTACGGGGCGATCGTCCGCTTGGTGAAGTCCTGCAGCTCGGCGGCCTTGTCCGCGTCCCCCTCGACCCCGTCGCGCAGCACCACGAACGCCGTCACCACGGCGCCGCGGTCGGGATCGGGGGCGCCGACCACTCCGCATTCGAGCACGTCCGGATGCTCGATCAGCGCCTGCTCGACCTCGGGTCCGGCGATGTTGTAGCCGGACGAGATGATCATGTCGTCGCTGCGGGCCTGGTACCAGAAGTAGCCGTCGGCGTCGCGGACGTAGGTGTCGCCGGTGATGTTCCACCCGTCCTGGACGTAGGCCTTCTGCCGGGTGTCGGCGAGGTAGCGGCAGCCGGTCGGGCCGCGCACCGCGAGCTGCCCGGGGGTCCCGTCCGGCACCGGCCGGCCGGCGGCGTCGACCACGGCCGCCCGGTAGCCGGGGACCGGGACGCCCGTCGCGCCGGGCCTGATGTCGTCGTCGGCGGCCGCGACGAAGATGTGCAGCATCTCCGTCGAGCCGATCCCGTCGATGATCCGCACGCCCGTCTCCTCGTGGAACGCCCTCCACACCGCCGCCGGGAGGTGCTCGCCCGCCGAGACGCAGCGCCGCACCCCGGCCAGCCGCCCGGCCAGCCCGGCGGCCAGGATGGCGCGGTAGGTCGTCGGCGCGGTGAACAGCACCGTCACGCCGTGCCCGGCCGTGATCTCGGCGAGCTCGGCCGGGGCCGCCTTCTCGACCAGCAGGGCCGAGGCGCCCGCCCGGAGCGGGAACACCAGCAGCCCGCCCAGCCCGTAGGTGAACCCCAGCGGCGGCGACGCGGCGAAGACGTCGTCCGGAACGGGCTTGAGGAGGTGCCGGGAGAAGGTGTCGGCGATCGCCAGCACGTCGCGGTGGAAGTGCATCGTGGCCTTGGGGCGTCCGGTGGTGCCCGAGGTGAACGCCAGCAGCGCGACGTCGTCGGCCGCGGTGTCGACGTCCTCGAAGACGCCGTCCTTGGTCGCCGCCCGGGACACCAGGTCGCCGGCGTCGTCCGAGCCGTAGGGCACGGTCCGCATCCCGGGAGTCCGCGCCGCGGCCAGGTCGTCCAGGAAGCGGTGGTCGCACAGCGCCAGGCTCGGCCCGGCCAGCTCGGCGATGGTCGTCAGCTCCCGCGCGCGCAGCATCGGCATGGTCGTGATCACCACGCCGCCCGCCTTGAGCACGCCGAGCCAGGCCGCGGCGAGCCACGGGTTGTTCGGCCCGCGCAGCAGCACGCGGTTGCCGGGCACCAGCCCGAGGTCGTCGACCAGCACGCGGGCCACCTGGTTCGCCCGCCGCAGCACGTCGCCGTAGGTCCACAGGAGGCCGCCGGGGGTGCGCAGGCAGGGCCGGTCGGCGCCCACCGCCCTCACCGTCTCGTCCAGCAGGACGTGCGCGCAGTTGAGCCGGTCGGGGTAGGCGACCTCCGGGATCGTGAAGTCGAAGTCGGGCCATTCGTCGCGGGGAGGCAGGTTGTCGCGGCAGAACGTGTCGACGTGCGCGGAGGCGCTGAGCTCCATCGGGCCACCTCTCCATCCACGGCGGGCGAACGCCCCGGCCGGTGCGCCGGAGGCGTCGCGCTGGAATGAGCGCGGTCAGCGGGTGCGCTACAAAAAAATATAGCCGCGACGGGCGTGCCGTGGTAGTGGACCGGCGCCCCGGCCGCGGCGTCCCGCGCCGGCGGCCCTGGCCGCAACCGGCCTCGGCTCCGGCCCGGTGCCGGGACCCGCCGCATTGTTTAGCCATTGACTTATATAAGTCGCGTCGAAATAATAGCGTGATGCACGTGTTCGATGTCCTGGGAGACCCGGTGAGGCGCCGGATCCTGGAGCTGCTCGCCGACGGCGAGCAGACCTCCGGCGCCATCGCCGCGGTCATCCAGGCCGAGTTCGGGATCTCGCAGCCGGGGGTGTCCCAGCACCTGCGCGTGCTGCGGGAGAGCGGGCTCGCGACGGTCCGGGCGCGGGGTGCCCACCGCCTCTACGCCGTCGACTCCGCGACCCTGCGGGAGATCGACACGTGGCTGGAGCGCTTCCGCGGGTTCTGGACCCAGCATCTGGACGCGCTGGAAGCCGAGTTCGAGGACAAGTAGCCCGTCAGGCCCCGAGGAACTCGCCGCCGTTCAGATGCAGGGTCGCCCCCGTCACGTGCGGATGGGAGACGAGGAAGACGACGGCGTCGGCGCACTCGTCCATCGACAGGGTCCGCTCCAGCAGGGAGGCCTCGCGATGGCGGGCCCGGAAGTCGGGTGTCATGCGCCGGGCCACGGGGGAGTCCTCGACGATGCTGGGGGACAGGGCGTTGACCCGGACGTCCGGCGCGAGTTCCTTCGCCAGCGTCCGGACCAGGGCGATCGTGGCCCCTTTCGCCGCCGCGTAACACGGGTCGTAGCTTCCGCGGTAGGCGGCCGGGGACGAGAGGAAGACGATGCTCGACCCCTTCGCCAGCAGATGACGTGCGCTCCTGATGAACAGGAGCGGACCGGTGACATGCGTGGCGAACATCGCCGTCGCGTGCCGCCCGGTCAGCTCGGCGAGCGAGGCGCTCGGCTCCAGGTTCGTGGCGACGACGAGCGCGTCCAGCGGGGGGCACGCCGCCGCCGCCGCGACGACCGAGGCCTCGTCTTCGATGTCGAGGCCGATGTCGGCCCGCGGCGACCGCGACGCCACCAGGCACTCCCACCCGGCGCCCCCCAACCGCCGGGCCACGGCGCCGCCGATCGCGCCCAGCCCTCCGATCACGAGCGCGCGCCGCGGGTCTGCTTCCCGTGCCTGCACCGTGCGGCTAACGCGCGACCGTGCCCGGGGACGGCGCGTCGGGCACTGACGTGGACTTGGGCACGCCCTTGAAGGTGAACTTGGCGTTCTCGGCGGTGTCGGTGTTGTCGGAGTCGAAGCCCTCGGTGCCGACGATGACGATCTGGCCGGGCTTGAGCTCGTTGTAGAGGATCTTCTCCGACAGGGTGTCCTCGATCTCGCGCTGGATGGTGCGGCGCAGCGGCCGCGCTCCCAGCACCGGGTCATAGCCCCGGATCGCCAGCAGGTCCTTGGCCTCCTGGCGCAGCTCGATGCCCATGTCGCGGTCGTGGAGCCGCTGGTCGACCTTGGCGATCATCAGATCCACGATCTGGATGATCTCCTTGGGCGTGAGCTG
>NZ_JBEUPA010000095.1:32200-33486 GCF_040492065.1 Actinomadura sp. NPDC000929
GCGTCGGTCAGACGACCGTCCTCCAGGATCTGCAGCAGCGAGTTGAAGATGTCCTGGTGGGCCTTCTCGATCTCATCGAACAGCACCACCGAGAACGGCTTGCGCCGCACCTTCTCGGTCAGCTGACCGCCCTCCTCATACCCGACATAGCCGGGCGGAGAACCAAACAGCCGCGACACCGTGTGCTTCTCCATGAACTCCGACATGTCCAGCTGGATCAGCGCGTCCTCGTCCCCGAACAGGAACTCCGCCAGCGTCTTGGACAACTCGGTCTTGCCCACCCCCGACGGGCCGGCGAAGATGAACGACCCACCCGGACGCTTGGGGTCCTTCAACCCCGCCCGCGTCCGCCGGATCGACTGCGACAACGCCCTGATCGCGTCCTCCTGACCGATCACGCGCTTGTGCAGCTCATCCTCCATCCGCAGCAGCCGGGTCGACTCCTCCTCGGTCAGCTTGAACACCGGAATCCCCGTCGCGGTGGCCAGCACCTCGGCGATCAACTCATCGGTGACCTCGGCGACCACGTCCATGTCGCCGGCCTTCCACTCCTTCTCCCGCTGCGCCTTCTGCCCCAGCAGCTGCTTCTCCGAATCACGCAGCGCCGCGGCCTTCTCGAAGTCCTGCGCATCGATCGCCGACTCCTTCTCACGCCGCACATCAGCGATCTTCTCGTCGTACTCGCGCAGGTCCGGCGGCGCGGTCATCCGACGGATCCGCATCCGCGACCCCGCCTCATCGATCAGATCGATCGCCTTGTCCGGCAAGAACCGATCCGAGATGTAGCGGTCGGCCAGCTGCGCCGCCGCCACCAGCGCACTATCGGTGATCGACACCCGGTGATGCGCCTCGTAACGGTCCCGCAGCCCCTTGAGGATCTCGATCGTGTGCGACAACGACGGCTCGGCCACCTGAATCGGCTGGAACCGCCGCTCCAGCGCCGCGTCCTTCTCCAGATGCTTGCGGTACTCATCCAGCGTCGTCGCACCGATCGTCTGCAGCTCACCCCGAGCCAGCATCGGCTTCAAAATCGACGCCGCGTCGATCGCGCCCTCCGCCGCGCCCGCACCCACCAGCGTGTGCAGCTCATCGATGAACAAGATGATGTCACCGCGGGTCCGGATCTCCTTGAGCACCTTCTTCAGACGCTCCTCGAAATCACCCCGATACCGCGACCCCGCCACCAAAGCACCCAGGTCCAGGGTGTAGAGCTGCTTGTCCTTGAGCGTCTCGGGCACCTCACCCTTGACGATCTTCTGCGCCAGCCCCTCCACCACCGCGGTCTT
>NZ_JBEUPA010000096.1:0-33457 GCF_040492065.1 Actinomadura sp. NPDC000929
TCCCTAACCCCCCTGGTGTGCGGGGGGGCGGCGCCCCCCCCGGGGCCCGCCGCGACCGTCAGCTCCGCGACGGGTTCGGCCTGACGGTGACGTCCGAGACGACCGCGTCCCGCGGCGTCTCCAGCGCGGCGACCAGCACGCGCGCGACCGTGGCGGGGGCCGCGAAGTCGTCCTCGGCGTAGGGGTGGCCCTCCTGGGCGCGCACGCTGCGCTGCATCTCCGTGGCCGTCCGCCCCGGGTAGACGCTCGTGACGCGCAGGGACGGCTCCTCCGCGCGCAGCGAGTCGGCCAGCGCCCGCAGGCCGAACTTGCTCGCCGCGTACGCCGACCACTCGGGGTTGGCGCGCAGCCCCGCCGTGGAGTTGACGAACACCACGTGGCCCTCGGCGGCGCGCAGCGCGGGCAGCAGGAGCCGCGTGAGCTCCGCGGCCGACACCAGGTTGACCGACAGGTGCTCGATCCACTCGTCGGCCTCGGTGGCGGCGACCGTGCCCAGATGCACCATGCCCGCCGCGTGGACGACGCCGTCCAGCCGGGCGGGGATCCCGACCGCCGCGAGCCGCGCCTCGATGCGGCGCGGCTCGGTCAGGTCGAGCGGGATCGTGCCGATCGACGCCGCGCGGGGCGGCGAGGCGACCGCCCCCCGGTTGATGACCTGCGTGGCCGCGTGCGCGCCCCCGCGCAGCGTCGCCGCGAGCTTGTCCAGGCGCTCGGCGGAGCGGCCGGTGAGAAGGAGGTCGTGCCCGCGCTCGCGCAGCAGCTCCGCCACCGCCGTGCCGATGCCGCCGGTCGCGCCCGTGATCAGATACGTGCCCATGGCGCCCCATTCTCGTCGATCCCCTACCCCGGATGGACGCGCGGGACGGCGCGCTGGTTCGGCCCCGTCCCGAGGCGGGGTCGCGCTCAGTTCGGGCGCAGCACCCGCGCCGCGCCGGCGATCAGCGCCGTCACCAGCACCCACCCCGTCGCGACCAGCGCATACGCCACCCAGCGGGACCAGTTCACCGCGTCGTAGGACAGCTGCTGCCCGAACGTGTCGAGCGGGATCAGCAGGTCCAGCGTGTAGATCAGCGCGTGGAAGGACGGCAGCTCGTCCGGCGGCTTGACCGCGCGCGGATGCTCGATCGAGAACACCGTCGTCCCGACGGCCAGCAGGGTGGCGAACCACGCGAACGCCAGCCACGGCCGGTAGCCGAACCCGACCGTCCAGTCGAGCACATGGTTCCACGCCCGGGCGACCGGGTGCAGCCCGCGGCGCCGCGCCCGCATCTTGGCGAGCTGCACCTTCCGGGCCAGGTCGTCGTGACCGATGCCGTGGTACCAGCCGGCCAGCTGCTCGTACGGCTGGAGGTGGAACTCCGGGTCCCGCGACACCCAGCTGAGCCGGTGCTTGAACTCGGCGCCGCGCAGGGTCTGGTACGTCATGCCGTTCAGGTACAGCTCGTCCGGCCAGATGTCCGGATGGTCCATGACCAGGTCGATCCTGGAGTACGACAGCGACACCCGGCCCTTGATCGGCTCCGCCGGCCACAGCAGCAGCTCGTCGACCTGCATGTGGCTGGCGTGCAGGGCCATCCGCGCCGGGTCGGAGGAGTCCAGGCGGCCCCGGATGAACGACAGGACGCCGTTCACGCGGGCGCTGCGCAGGCGGACGGTGCCGAACGTGCTGAACCCGTGGCTCAGCTCGGCGGTGTCCTCGACGACGATGTTCTGCGCGTCCAGCGCGATGCGGCCCGGATTGGTGAGCGTGGTGCGTTCCATGAACAGCCCGCCGTTCATCCGCGCTCCCACGAACCGCACCCCGCCGGTGATCTCGGCGTCCCGGATGAACGCCCCGGCGTCCACGACGAGGGCGCCGCCGGAGACCGCCCACTTCTCCGGCGCCGACGCGGTGACCCGCGTCCCGTTCATCCGCAGGCCGCCGAGGATCTGCGCCCGCGGCAGCCGCACCTCCCCCTCGATCTCGGACCCGGACAGGCTGAGGAAGCCGTCCGCGCGCAGGCCGCCGCCGTCGAAGCCGGGCATCCGGCAGCCGGAGAACCGGAGCTGGCGCGTCTCGGCGTTGGCGAACACCGGCTCCTCGACGAGCCGGCAGTCCTCCAGGAGCAGCTCGGCCTCGACGCGGCCCCCGGCGACGTCCAGCCGCCCGGTGACGTAGGCGCCGCGGAGCCGGACGGCCGCGACCGCGCCGGGACGCGGCTCGCACTCGCCGAGCAGCAGCCGGGTGATGATCTCGGCGCGGACGATGCGGTCGGGCAGGGGGCCGGCCGGGCGGTCGTCGCCGAGGACGACGGCCGCGCCGGTGGGGAACGCCGTCCAGAGGCGCCGTTCCGCGTGGTTCAGTCCGGGGGGCTGGGGCACGGGACCCCTTTCTACGCGGAGACCCCTCCGCGATCAACATCGCGGAGGGGTCCCGGTGATCGGCCGGCCGGCGGTCAGAAGAAGCCCCGGCGGCGCCCGGCCTCCTGCAGGAAGCCGTCGAGCTGCTGCTCCCAGTTGGTGTGCTCGACGGTCGCGTAGTCGACCGTGAACCGGCTGAACGCGTCATGGCCCTCGGTGAACACCCCGCCGCGCTTGTCGAGCTCCAGCACGACCTCCATCGACTGCGGGTACGACACGAACGTCACTTCGAGCTGCTTGATGCCGCGCGCGTACTGCCCCGGCGGGTAGAACTCGATCTCCTGGTAGAAGGGCAGCTCCTGGTGGACGCCCCAGATGCGGCCCTTCTCGCAGTCCGCGTTGCGGAACTGGAAGCCGAGGTTGGAGAACGCCACGAGGATGCGCTCCTGCGCGGGCAGCGGGTGGACGGCGATCGGGTCGAGGTCGCCCGGGTCGAGCGCGCCCGCGACCTCCAGCTCCGTCGCGATCCCGACCGTCGTGCCGTGCAGCGGCCGCCCGTACATGTGGGTGAGCGGCGCCTCCCACGGGATCGGGAACTGGAACGGGATGCTGTGCCGCGCGCCCTCCTGCAGGCTGAACCCGCCCGCGACCGGCATCTTGGCGTACTCCAGGTTGGAGGTGTACTCGTTGTCGCCCGACTCGACCTCGACCTTGGTGCGCAGGGCGAGGTTCACCGCCTTGATGTCGGAGTTGAACTGGCCCCCGATGATGGCGATCTCGCCCGTGACGACTCCGCCGGGCATCGTGTTCGGGTCGTGCAGAACCGTCTCGATCGACGGGCCGCCGATGCCCATCGCCTGACGCAGCTTCTTGAAGACCAAGGTCCGTCCTCCCGTGTTCGAGCGACTCCCCGCGCTCTCGTCCCATAGACGCTGTTACGGGAGATTACGTTCCGGGAACTCGCCTGACCTGCGCAGGCGGTGGCCGTTCCTGGCCGTCCGCGCCGCTTGCCGGCGCCGCCGGGTCAGTGGCCGCCTCCGGCGAGGTTCAGCCCGACGACCCCGAGGACGATGAACGCGAGCGCGACGACGCGGGTCGCGGAGACCTCGTCGCCCATGAAGAGCATGCCGAGCACCGCCGTCCCGACGGCCCCGATGCCGACCCAGACGGCGTAGGCGGTGCCGACCTCCAGGTGCTTGAGGGCGACGGTGAGCAGCCCGAAGGACGCCACGGCGAACACGAGGAACCCCGCCGACTCCAGCGGCTGGGTGAAGCCCTTGCTGCCCTTCAGGCACAGGGCCATGGCGACCTCGAAGAGGCCGGCGACGATGACGAGGATCCAGGCCATGGTGGCACTCCCGGATGACGAGACGACTGATGTCACGCGCCGTCTTCGCGTTCCGGGTACGGCGCACCTCGTCCGGGAGAGACCACGCGCCCATCGTGGGCATGGCCCTCACCTCGCCCAACGGCCCCACTCCCCGGGATGTTCCCCCATGCCGGCGTACGAGAGCCCGCCTCGGACGCCTGTTGCGGCTCGATCCCCTTGCCGGACGGCTCTTCATGAGCTCTTCATCCTCTGGGGGCTCGCGCAGGCAAGGTCTGCGTGAGCTATCGGATGAAGGCTCCGCCGCGGTAGCCGCGGTGAAGGACTCACAACGGAGAGACCCGTGACGAACGAGAACAAGGCCGACCAGGCCCGCGCGGCCGAGGAGACCATGAACACCGCGCAGGACGCCCTGCGCGACGCCGGTAAGGCGTACGTGCAGGACCCGACTCCGGAGAACAAGCAGGCCATGGACGACGCCCGTGTCACTGCGGAGGAGGCCACCGCCCACTCCCGCCGCCTCCACGGCGGGAGCCAGTAAGACCCTGGCGGGAATGAGCTAGCCTCCCGCCTCGCCGGTCCCCGCGCCACCTGGCGCGGAGACCGGCACACCTTCAGGGGCGGCCCAGGGCGCGGTACTCCCAGCCCGCCGCGCGCCAGCGGTCCGCGTCGAGCGCGTGACGGCCGTCCACCACCCGTTTGTGCCGGACGACCCCGGCCAGCGCCTCCGGCTCGACCTCCCGGAAGTCCGACCACTCGGTCAGCAGGACGACCACGTCGGCGTCCCGCGCCACGTCGAACGCGCTCTCGCCGTAGGTCAGCTCGGGGAACGCCCGGCGGGCGTTGTCGAGGGCGACCGGGTCGTAGACGCGCACGTCCCCGCCGAGGCCGTGGATGGTGCGCGCCACGTCCAGCGCGGGCGCGTCCCGGATATCGTCGGAGTTGGGCTTGAACGCGGCGCCCCACGCGGCGACGCGCCTGCCGGCGAGGTCGCCGCCCAGCAGGTCCCGGACGAGGTCGACGGTGCGGGCCCGGCGGCGCCGGTTGATGTCGTCCACCTCGCGCAGGAACGACACGGCTTGGCCGACGCCGATCTCCTCGGCCCGGTGCGCGAACGCCCGGATGTCCTTCGGCAGGCAGCCGCCGCCGAACCCCAGCCCCGGCCGCAGGAACTTGCCGCCGATGCGGTCGTCCAGCGCCAGCGAGTCGGCGAGGTCCCGGACGTCGGCGCCGACCGCCTCGCAGACCTCGGCCATCGCGTTGATGTAGGAGATCTTCGTGGCGAGGAAGGAGTTCGCCGCCACCTTGACCAGCTCGGCGGTCGCGAGGTCCGTGCGGATCACCGGCGTGCCGAGGTCGAGGACGGGCCTGAACGCCGCTCGCAGCCGCTCGTGCGCCCAGTCGGACGCGACGCCGAACACCAGCCGGTCCGGGCGCAGGGTGTCGTCCACGGCGAAGCCCTCGCGGAGGAACTCGGGGTTCCAGGCCAGCTCGACGTCGGTCCCGGCGGGCGCCAGCCCCTGCACGAGGCCGGTGAGGCGCGCGGCCGTCCCGACCGGCACGGTGGACTTGCCGACGACCAGGGACCTGCGGCGCAGGTGCGGCGCCAGGGAGCTGACGGCGGCGTCGACGTAGGTCAGGTCGGCGGCGTCCGAGCCGGCCTGCTGGGGCGTTCCCACGCACACGAAGTGGACGTCGCCGAACTCCCCGGCCTCCGCGAAGGAGGTGGTGAACCGGAGCCGGCCCGAGTCGAGCGCCTTGGTGAGCAGCTCCGGCAGCCCGGGTTCGAAGATCGGGACCTCGCCCGACGCCAGCCGTTCGATCTTGTGCCGGTCGACGTCCACGCCGAGGACCTCGTACCCCAGCACGGCCATGCAGATCGCATGCGTCGCGCCGAGGTAGCCGGTCCCGATGACGGTCAGCCTCGGGGCGGCCTCCTCCTCCTGCCTCATTGCGCACCTCCTCGTGCACCGCGGGTGAATTCGCGCCCGCTTGATCTTGCCACCCCTCCCGCGCGGGGCGTAGGAGGGTGCGACTCAGGGGGCCTGGGTGACTTGGGTCACGCGACGGAGACGGGCGTGGTATCGATGTGGCCTGCCTCCTCGGAAACCGGACGATTGGGGTGGTTGTCAGTGGTTACCAGCGGGTAGCATGCTGTTGAGTTACTGACCAGTACGCAGCGGGGCCGCCGGTCGCCGCCGGAACCAGACGGAGTCTCGAATGGGGCACTACAAGAGCAACCTCCGGGACCTGGAGTTCAACCTCTTCGAGGTGTTCAGGCGCCAGGACCTCCTCGGCAGCGGCCCGTACGCCGAACTGGACGAGGACACCGTGCGCAGCATCCTCGACGAGGTGAACCGGCTGGCCGAGGGCCCGCTCGCCGCCTCCTTCGAGGACGCGGACCGCAACCCGCCGGTGTTCGACCCGGCCACCGGCACGGTCACGATGCCGGAGGGCTTCAAGAAGTCGTTCAAGGCGTGGATGGACTCCGAGTGGTACCGCCTCGACCTCGCCCCCGAGTTCGGCGGCAGCGGCGCCCCGCGCTCGCTGACCTGGGCGGTCGCCGAGCAGGTGCTGGGCGCCAACCCGGCCGTCTACATGTTCGCGTCCGGTCCGGGTTTCGCGCAGATCCTCTGGCACATCGGCACGCCCGAGCAGAAGAAGTTCGCCGAGCTGGCCCTGGAGCGCCAGTGGGGCGCGACGATGGTGCTGACCGAGCCGGACGCCGGCTCCGACGTCGGCGCCGGGCGCGCCAAGGCCGTCCAGCAGCCGGACGGCACCTGGCACATCGAGGGCGTCAAGCGCTTCATCACCTCGGCCGAGCACGACATGTCCGAGAACATCTTCCACCTGGTGCTGGCCCGCCCCGAGGGCGCCGGCCCCGGCACCAAGGGCCTGTCGATGTTCCTCGTCCCCAAGTACCTGGTGGACGTGGAGACCGGTGAGCTCGGCGAGCGCAACGGCGCCTACGTGACCAACGTCGAGAAGAAGATGGGCCTCAAGGTCTCCACGACCTGCGAGCTCACCCTCGGCGAGAAGCACCCGGCGGTCGGCTACCTGGTCGGCGACGTCCACCAGGGCATCCGGCAGATGTTCCTCGTCATCGAGTACGCGCGGATGATGGTCGGCACCAAGGCTATCGCCACCCTCTCGACCGGCTACCTCAACGCGCTGGAGTACGCGAAGGAGCGCGTCCAGGGTGCGGACATGACGCAGATGACGGACAAGACCGCTCCGCGGGTGACGATCACCCACCACCCGGACGTCCGGCGCAGCCTCATGACGCAGAAGGCCTACGCCGAGGGCATGCGCGCGCTCGTGCTGCTGACCGCGTCCTACCAGGACGCCGTGCAGCTGGCCGAGTTCGAGGGGCGCAGGGACGAGACGGCCGAGAAGGTCAACGACCTGCTGCTGCCGATCGTGAAGGGCTTCGGCTCCGAGCGGGCCTACGCGCTGCTCGGCGCCGAGTCGCTGCAGACGCTCGGCGGCTCCGGCTTCCTGCAGGAGTACCCGATCGAGCAGTACATCCGCGACTCCAAGATCGACACCCTGTACGAGGGCACCACCGCCATCCAGGGCCAGGACCTGTTCTTCCGCAAGATCCTGCGGGACAACGGCGAGGCGCTGAAGGTGCTCGCCGGGGAGATCCGGGCGTTCGCCGACTCCGAGGCCGGCAACGGCCGGCTCAAGAACGAGCGCGCCCTGCTCGGCCGGGCCCTCGACGACGTCCAGGGCATCCTCGACCCGATGGTCGGCTGGGCGCTCGGCTCGATGGAGAACCCGAAGGAGCTCTACAAGGTCGGGCTGAACTCCTCGCGCCTGCTGCTCGCCCTCGGCGACCTGATCGTCGGCTGGCTCCTGTGCCGCCAGGCCGAGGTCGCGCTCAACGCCCTCGGCGGAGGCGACGTGTCCGACTCCGACAAGGCGTTCTACACCGGCAAGGTCGCGGCCGCGCAGTTCTTCTGCCAGACCGTCCTGCCGCGCCTGGCCTCGGACCGCGCCGTCACCGAGTCCACCACCCTGGACGTGATGGACCTCCCCGAAGAGTCCTTCTAACCCCGCCGCGCTGTGGCCCTGCCCGTCCGGGCAGGGCCACAGTGCTGTCAGGCGAGCGGGCCGACGGCTAGCTCAGATGCCGGGTGAAGAACGCCGCCGCGACGTCCCCGGCGAACTGCGGGACGCCGGTGTGCCCGCCCATGTTGGCGTGCAGCGACTTCTCCTCGGAGCCGAAGGCGTCGAACAGGTCCAGGGCCGCCTGCCGGTCGTTCCCTTCGTCGTCCCACTGCAGCAGGACGTGCAGCGGAATGGTGACCTGGCGGGCCTCCTCGAACAGGACGCGAGGCACGAAGCTCCCGGCGAACAGAACGGCGGCTGCTATCCGCGGTTCGACCACCGCGAGCCGGACCCCGATGGCGGTGACTCCGCCCGAGAACCCGACCGGGCCGCCGATCTCAGGCAGCGCGAGGAGGGCGTCCAGAGTGGCCTGCCACTCCGGGACCGCCTTGTCGACCAGCGGGAGGACGAGCCGGTCCACGATCTCGTCATCGACCGGCCCACCGGCCTTCACCGCCCGCTGCAGGTCGGCGCGGGCCTGCTCGGCGGTGGCCGAGCGGGGCCGCTCACCGCTTCCGGGGAGCTCGATGGCGGCCGCGGCGAAGCCGTCCGCCGCGGACCGCCGAGCCCGGCCCACCAGGCGGGGGCGCATCCTGTCCAGCCCGCCGGGGTGGCCCATCAGGATCAGTGGAACCGGTGCCGCTGCGGACGCGGACTCGGGCGTCCACAGGATGCCGGGAACGTCGCCAAGGGTGAATTCGCGTTCAAGGAGCCCGTCGTCGAGACGCTGCTCAGAAGTGAACTGCATGGTCGTGCCTTTCGGGAGTGCTCACGAACGGCGCTCCCGGACGACCTACCGCCCGACCGTGACCCCAGAGGGGAGCACCCATGTCGAAACCAGGTTCACGGGTACCACCTCCTCTTTCTTCAGCACGGCCTCCGAAAAACTAGCAGCGCCCACCCCACCCCGCCAACTGCTTTTTCGCCAAGCCCGGCGGCCGGGTCCCGAGGTCGTCGACGAGACGCCGGCCGGCCGCTCCGAGGCTTGACAACGCCCCCGCCTCCCGGACGATCACCAAGGTCGGCGGCAAGAGCCGTCGGCTCACTGCGAGGCAGGGAGCAAAGAAAATGGCCAACACCAGCGGCCCCCAAGGCGACGACGAAGTCGCCACCGAGGAAGAACTGAAAGAAGCGCTGGATCTCGCGGGCTTCGACCCCGACAAGATCCTGGGCGACTGACGACATGGAAGGATGATTCCTCGGCTCGCCGAGGTTCCGTCTGGTTTCATGGGCGACCTCTCCGGAGGTCGCTTCTTACTTTTTGCAGCAGCCCGTGCTTCGAAGAACCCAGAGGTCTCACTCGTGAGCATCCGTACGACGCATCGCGCTTTGCTGAGCCGTCTGCTGCCCGGTGCCGAACCGGACGACCTCGCAGAGCGTCAGGGGCAATTCCACACAGTGGTCATTGGGCCAGACCGCGTCGTGTGCCTGCCTCGCACCCCGGCAGCGGCCGCCCGGCTGCCCGAGCGGGCAGCCGCACTGCACGCACTCGCCGGGCTTGACCTCGGCTTTCGCGTACCTGAGCCGCTGCTCCAAGGCGGCGCCCACGGCAACGACGAGGCACCGTTCCTGGTGCTCAGCCGCATTCCCGGGGAACCGCTGGAGGGCGAGGCGCTCAAGGATGCTCAAGTAGCCGAGACCGTGGCAGAGCAGTACGCCACGCTGCTGTCCGGCCTGGCGCGTGCCGGTAACGGCGAAACGGCACGAGCGGTTCTCCCTCACGCGGCAGAAGACCGGTGGCGGCGGTTCGCGGAGAGTGTGCGCGCTGAGCTGTTCCCGCTCATGTCCGACAATGGGCGTCTACAGGCCGAGCGGGAGCTCACAGCACTCGACGACCTTCCCCACCCCGCCCAAGCGGTGGTGCATGGCGACCTCGGCGCCGAAAACGTCCTGTGGGAGTGGACGAACGGACTGCCGCGCCTCGCCGGAGTACTCGACTGGGACGATGTCGCCCTCGGCGACCAGGCCGAAGACCTCGCTGCGATCGGTGCCAGCTATGGCCGTGGGTTCCTGGAACGGTTGCTCGCCCTGGGCCACTGGCCAGATGCCGGACTCGTCACCCGCATCACCGCGATCCGCAACACATTCGCCCTGCAGCAAGCCCTCTACGCAATCCGTGACGGCGACGAAGAAGAACTGGCGGACGGCCTGGCCGCCTACCGCTGAGCCACACCAACAGCAACCCGGGGAAGAACGGTGTCCCGGCGGAGAGGCTTCGAGCCTTCCGCCGGGACACCGCAAACGGCGGGAAGACTGAGCCTGTTCTCCCCGGCGTGGAATTCGTGCGAATTAGGTGAAACCGCACGAACTATACCGATCGGCTTGGATCACACGCAGCCGAGCGGCCTTTTCAGGCGCATGATCATCTCGCGTAACGTTCGCCGCTTGACGATCTCCGCCTCGGGCTGCTTGCGGAGCAGGGACGCCACGGCCGCGACCACGCTGATCCAGGACATCCCGATGACCTGCCAGGCCGTCGGGATCTTCTGCTCCATGATCAGGTCGACCAGCAGGCCGAGCAGCGGAATGACGCTCCACAAGATCGTGTAGACGGCGTCCCCGAGGGCCCTCCTCGCCCGGATGTGCAGGTACCGGGGGACGACGACGGTCATCAGCGCCGTGCAGAGCAGCGCCAAGAGGACCCCGCAGGACCAGCCGACCGACGGATCCTCGCCCGCCAGCATCGCCCACACGCCGAGACCGACCACGCCCAGGCCCGTGCCCAGCGCCTGGAACTGATCGGCCTCCGCGCCGCCCCGCTCGACGAAACCTCGGGACAGCGCCATGTACACGACGCCGGAGAGAGCCGATCCGATGGACCAGATGACTCCCCACGGGCTCGCGGTGATGTGCCACGCCTCGATGGAAACGGCGAGGCCCAGCACGATGAGCAGCGGCACCAGCATCGCCGCGAACCACTGCCCGGTCTTCCAGACCCCCACCGAGTAGGTCATGGTCGAGACGGCGAACGTGATCGCGTTGATGGTGGCGAGGGCAGTCCCCGCCGACATCATCGCCATCACGATCATTCCCCGGCCCGCGATGTTGCAGCCGGCGAAGACGATGACGGCCGTCACGGTCTTCCAGGTGAACCGGAGCCGCACGGGCCGCGGCTCCTCGGGACGGTAAGGACCCGGTACCTGGAACCTGAACACCACCAGCAGAGCCGCCAGCACGGTGCCGTACTCGGCCACCGTGAGGATGAGAACGACCGTCGTGAACACGATGGTCGCCTTCAAGGCCCGCCGGGTGTACCGGAACCGCTGGGACCGCGACGTCATGTGGCGGAACAGCCCCAGGATCTGGAGCCTGAACGCCACCAGCAGCATGACCATCGCGCCGATGCCGTACTCGGCCGTCGCGACGACCAGGGCCGACATCGTGATGCCCTCGAGCAGGTAGTTCTTGAAGATCGAGCGCCCGAACAGCTTTGACGAACCCTCGACGAGGGTGAGACCCGCGCCCAGGGCTATGTTGTCCGGCCTGGCGGCCGGCGTATTCCTCATTGTTCTGATCCCCTCGGACAGGCGCGCAGGAGGATCAGCCATGAGCCGGTCCCCTGGAGATCGCGCCGATGGATACGACGAGACTCCGCAGAACCGGAAATTTCTTCTGGTTTGTGAAGTTCGCACTGATCATATGCGCGACCCCCGCCGCTCGGCGGCATTCCAGCCCCGCCCTGGCCGACGGGCGCTCCGTCGGCGGCCGTGCGCCGCGACCGACGGCTCATCTCTCCCGCGCGGCACCCCCAGAACCCGCGGTCACGTGCAGCAGGCGTGCCGTCGTCCGCGGACCACTGAGGTCATGGCAGGGGCGCGTTCGCCGAGAAGGGTGCTGACGGCCCGCATGCGCGCGTGGCCATCAGGGGCGTCGAGCAGCAAGCCGCCAAGTCGGTACGGCGTGACGTTGCCGGCTGTGCACTTCGATGCGGGGAGCGTCTTGGTGGATCAGTGCCCTGAGTGCGGTCTCAGGCTTCGAGAGTCGATCTTCCAGCGCGCGGGGCTGTTGATGTTGATCACGATGTCGACGTCGTCCGGGACGGACGAGGCGAGCTCTCTCGCAGGGAGTGCCCTCCATGATCCTCCCTCGAACAGCGGTTCCGCTGGCAGTTGCGCTCGGGAGGTGAAAGCGAAGACGCCCTCGATGCCGTTGATCTCATGAACCCAGACGGAGCCGCCGTCTCCTTCGGGCCCGGTGGCGACCAACACCTCGGAGGATCGCAACCGGGCAAGCGCTTGACTTTCGTCTCCGTACCCGGCTACGACGAGTTGGATCGCAGCGTCCAGCGGGTCGGTCGGCTCGGGAAAGCCGAGCACCTCAGGTGAAGGCCGGTAATCAGAATTCTTCTTGAAAGAGTTCGTTATCTTCCCCTCTTCGTCGATGCTCCACGCTCCGACGATGCCGTACGCGGGAACGTCGTCATCGGAGTCGAAGAAGGGGTCGATCTCGTACAGCCAGGATCCCGGGTGCTGATTGGCGTACTCCAAGGCCTCCGGTGAATTGGGCGGTGTGAGGGTGCCGTCGTTGTCAGTCATCGGAACCAACCCAATCGCTGAAGTAGCGGATCTGTTCGTCAACGGGGACCACGGATTCGCAGGAGACCAGATCGGAAATATAGATCACGCTTCGGCGGTTCGGTCGCAGAATCCGTCTGCATCTCGTCCTCTGACAAGGGCGGGGCCCTGTACATGGCGGCATACGCTCGTAATGCATTAATGGACGTGATGGAAGGGGAGTCCAGTGTCAGCGCAGGTCGGCGGTTTGCTGTGTTTCCAGCCACAGGCGTGCTGCATCGGCGGCCTCACGCACGAACTCGTCCAGCCACTCCTTGGTCGGTTCCGACTCGTTGACGAGGAAGCGTAGGAGGGTGGTCAGGGCGAGAGTTTCCTGCTCGACGTCCGCTGTTTCAACGGGCTTGGCGTTTTCGGAGACAGTGGGATCCCCGAGGTATCTGCGAATCAGATTCTCGCCGACGCGCGGATTGAAGTCTCTTCCGGACTTCCGTAGAAGAAGTCGCGCGTCCGCCACGTACCGGATGAGCTGGTTGATGTCGTACCCTGCGGAGAACCTGCGCTTCACGGCGACGCCGAACGCGGTTTGGAGTACCTGCGTGTAGCCGGCCGCCGTTTGCGGCACCGCGAGGTTGTCCTGAATCGCGAGCCATGCTGCGGGACCGTCCATCAGGTATGCGCGCAGCGCGGCTTCGTGCTCGGCGCCGATCTCAACGGCCGACCAGTCGATCACTCGAAGGTCTCCTGGGCCATCTGGCGAACCTTGGTCAGAAACGCCTCCAGCTCGGCTTCGGTGAAAACCTCGTCGCCGACGAGCACCTGGAGGAGGAACATCTTGGCCTTGAAGGAGGTGTTGTCGTCCACGCTCTTCTTGGCGTCGACTGGAGCTTTGCCGAGCGCAAGATTGATGAGTAGTTCGCCGACATCCGGAGGCACGATCTCCGGAGCATTGTCCGATCGTTTCCGTGCGGCAACCACGAACTCGATGACCTCGTCATCATCGACTGGCGTTCCCTTGCCAAGGAAACGCCGGTGAACGGCCTCGAAGAACGCCGCCGTGACAAGCGCGTCAAAGCCATCTGTCTCCGCTTTGGAGCTCATCTGACCGATCAGTCGTCGGAAATCATCCATGCGCCCCGTGAGTTGGGCTCGCAACGCGTCCACCTGCTGGTCAGTTATCATCGCGCCGTCTCCTTGCAAACTCGTCCACTTTATTCTTGCCGAATTGATAGGTTCGCTCCACTATCATGAACGCGGCCACGGCCGCGATCGCGATGTCCGCACCGTGCACGCCTTGGTTCGGACCGTCCGGGGATGAATGGTACTGGGTGCCGGTAGCCGTCTTCCCCTTCGGCGGGGTGGGTTTGGGGAGCGCATCTCCGAGGTCCGAGGAGATGTCGTTCACATTTTTCTGCATGTCATCGGAGTTATCCCGAAGGGCGCGCATGATGCGCTTCGAATAATCTTCGTCCTCCGGATCCGATTCGGTGAGGTCCTGCTCTTCGTCGACGGGGGTGAGTTCGCCTCTGTGCGCGGCCCACATGCCGGCGGCGGCGGGGTCGAGGTCCTCGCGGGTCGGTAGGGAGGCGAATGGGTCATTTGCCTCCTCTGGAATCGAGGACTCGGCGGGGTCCTCGGTTTTCCTACCATGGCCGTGCCCAGCGTCGTCGGATTCGCCGATGCTTCCGCCTTCCGCTCCCTGGGCGCGGGTGTCCCTAGGCTCCTCCGGCTCCGAACCGAGGTCGTCTTCAACGTCTGCGGGTGGCTCGGGTTCCTCGACGGCATCGTGGTCAGGCTGGACGGGCGGCTCGCCGTCGGTGGGTGCGGGTGGTGTTTCGGCGTCCGGCTCGGTTTCGGGGGCCGGCTGGGCATCTCCGAGTTGCTCGCCGGTCTCGGCGGGGGGCTTTCCGTCCGCAGCCTCGGGGTTCGTTTCGGCCGGGCGTTCGACGTCCTCCGCTCGGTTGTCGAGGATGCCGTGGTCGAGCGGTTGTGCGTCCTGCGGAGGCGTCTGGCCGGCGCCGTCGGCCGGCTCGTCGGTGCTGGAAGTCTCCGGGGCCGGGGGCTGGTCATCCCGTGGCTTCGGGTGGCTCGGCATGTCCTGCTCGCCGAGTGGCTGTTCGCCGGGGGCAGCCGGGTCTGTGTTGTCCGGTTCGCTGTCGTCGTCGGCGGGAGGTTCTGCCTCGGCCGGGCGCTCTTTCGGTGTGACCGGCGGGTCGGGCTCGGCCGCGTCCGCTTCGTTCTCGTCGGGTTCGAGCTTCTCGCCTCGGGCTATCGCCATCGAATCCGCGCGGGGCGTGCCGGAGGTGCCGGGAGGTCGCTCCGCGTGGGGTTCGGGTGTGCCCGGCGTGGTCTCGGCTGGGGGCTCCGGCTTCTCGCCTCGGGCGATGGCGAGGGAGTCGGCGCGGGGTGTGCCGGTTCTGTTGGGGTCGTCGTTGGGGTCGTTGCTGTTCTCGGCTCGGATGCTGCGGGCGGGTGGCGGCGTCTCGCGGTTCTCGTTCTGAGGTTCTGGTTTTTCGCCTCGGGCGATGGCGAGGGAGTCGGCGCGGGGTGTGCCGGTTCTGTTGGGGTCGTCGTTGGGGTCGTTGCTGTTCTCGGCTCGGATGCTGCGGGCGGGTGGCGGCGTCTCGCGGTTCTCGGTTGGGGGTTCTGGTTTTTCGCCTCGGGCGATGGCGAGGGAGTCGGCGCGGGGTGTGCCGGTTCTGTTGGGGTCGTCGTTGGGGTCGTTGCTGTTCTCGGCTCGGGCGCTGCGGGCGGGCGGCGGCGTCTCGCCCTTCTGGTCTGTCGGCTGCTGCGTGGCTGCGCGGCCGTCCGGGCTGGACTTCTGCCCAGGCGGCCCGGGCTGGTCGTCGGTCTCCACCTTGGTGTCGGTCCTGGTGGGATGCTCGACGCCCACGCTTCAGCCCTTCCGCAGATGAAACTCGACCACGGTCAATGCATCGCTCGTACTGCCGGATGTTTCCGATGGCGTGCGGGGCTGGCGTCCGGTCACATCGACTGCCCATTGAAGCGTGATTGTTGGAGATTGGCACGCTTCGCTGATCGCAGAGGCGAATGTCTCTTTCGAAAGCGCGGCAGGCTCGTCGATGGTCCGCGTCTTCGGCGGCGCTGTCTTTGGCCGCTGTCGAAGAGTGGCATCGCGTGCCGGTAACTCCGGCGACTTGCAGGTTTGGCTGCAGGAGTTCGCTCGATGAGGTCCGGCGTCCTCGATGGGGTTCTGGCGGGGGGTGGGGTGGTTGACTACTGTTGCCCGCGTCCCTCGCCCGTCCCCCTCCCCGAGCGGATGAACGATGCGTGCGCTGCCCCTCGCCGTCTCTTCCATCGGCCTGCTGCTCGTGGCCGGATGCGCCGACGCCGATCTGGCCGAGAAGGTCGCTCCGCCGACGGTTCGCACGGGCGCCGCTCTGCCCACCGTGCAGCCCGCGGGCGCGTACGCCAAGGAGGGGTGGTTCGGGGGCGCGGACGGCCTGCACGCGCGTGTGGCCATCAGGGGCGTCGAGCGGCAGGCCGCCAAGTCGGTGCTGCGCTACAGCGTGACGTCGCTGGACTCGTCGGTGAAGTCGGTCCCGTTCGAGATCGCGCTGCTGGACGCGGCCGGGCGCAAGCTCTACAAGCCCACCGGGACCACCAGCGGCTCCGGCTTCGCGCCCGGCACGACGCGCGAGATGACCGCCGACTATCCGCCGATCCCGGCGACCGTCCAGAAGGTCACCGCGATCACGCCGGGGACGGCCGGGGAGTTCACCGGGATCCCGGTCGCCGCCGCGTCGGCCACGCCGTCCGCGCCGGGGACGCCGTCTGTCTCGTCCGCGCCGCCGAGTGGGTCGCCCTCGTCTTCTCCGTCGGCGTCGTCCACTCCCTCGGTCGGGGCCGAGCCGTTCATGGCGGGTGCTCCGTCCCCGATCACGACCTCCCCGTCGGCTACGGCGTCGTCCCTGCCGAGCGGGAACCCCGTGGAGCTGTACGACATCGTCGAAGAGGAGGGGCGGACTGTCTCGTCCAACGGATCGAGCGTCACGGTCGGTCTGCGCAGCGATGCCCTGTTCGAGGCTGGTTCGGCCAAGCTGACGGGCGGGGCCAAGGCCGCGCTGGACGGGGTCGCCCAAAAGGTCAAGGGGCAGGCGGCCGGAGCGCTGACGCTTGTGGCGCATGCCAGTGACGCCAAGGTGTCCGGGGATCGGGCCCAGGCCCTTTTGAACGAGATGAAGACCCGGCTCGGCACCGGTTTCACCTACACGGCGAACGGGCGGCAGGACGGTGACGGGGTCGACGTCACCTACCAGCTCAAGTCGTCGGCGCCGGGTTCCGGTTCACCGGCGACCTTCCGGGCGCAGGACCGGCAGAAGATGGCGTCGCGCACGGCTCCCTTTGGAGCCGCCAAGAGGCGCCTTGAGGTCAAACCCTTCTACCGGGACGGCACCTACATCGTCGCCGTGTTCGACATCGTGAATGAGGGGCCCGGCACCACGCCGCCGGACGCGTCCTACCCGAACCCGAATTATCCGGGCGGAGTGTTCGGAGCGTTCTCGATCCAGGTGCCGGGCAAGAAGGACGTCTACCGCGCCGTTCGTGTCGGTCCTCCCACGCCGGGGCGTCCCACCAACTACGTCGACGCTGGACGGGTCGTGTTCCGCACTGCGGTCAACGAGCCCGTCCGCGGCTTCGTCTACCTTCCCGCCCCGCCCGGCGACGTCACGTCCGTGACTTTCGACGCCGGGCCCTTCGGCAAGGTCGAGAAGGTTCCCGTCTCCTAGCGGTAGGCCGAGGACGCACCTCGGGACCGTCGACGGCGTCAGCGGCTCCCGGCGAGCGAACCAGGCTGGTCGCTAGTAGTCGTACTTCCACTCGGCGCAGTTCTCCATGGTTCCCTGCACGCACTTGTTGATCATCAATCCTGGATGGGTGTACTCGTTCAGCGTGCTGAAGACCAGGAAGAACAGACCGGACGCGAAGAACAGCGTGATGACGACGGTCGCGACGCGGCCCCCGAGGTCACGAACGGCGCCGATGAGAAGGATCGTGGCGATGCCGGCGAGTGCGTAGACCAGGCCGAAGGAGTTGTTCTCGATCCACGCGATGTGCCCGAGACGCCCGGTGATGGGCTCTGACGCGGGCGCGCCCCCCACCAGATTGAACCGGACGATGGCGGCGGCGTTGCCCAGCAGGTTGAGGCCGGCGGCCAGGACCAGCAGATACACCGGAGAGAAGGTTCCGCGCGTGGTCGCCGTGAACCGGTAGAGCTCGGTCTCCCCTCGCTTCGCGCCCGTCGGCTCCTGCAACGTGTCGCCGTGCACCCAGAGGTAGAGGGCGGCGGCACCGAGCAGGACGCCGAACCAGAACAGTGGTCCGCCGAACACCATGTTGATCTCGGGCTTGGCGGTGAACGGGCCGGTGGTGATGGCGTCCCAGCTCAGAGAGGTCAGGATGAGGGAGCCGACGCCGAACGTCAGCGCCCACCCCCTGGCCCACAGCCGGTCGCCGCGTCGTGCCAGGAAGAGGAACACGGCCAGCGCGATGAGGGATGCTCCCGCCGCCTCGCCCATGATCGTGTTGTGCATGATCATCGGTTCGGCGGCCTCTGGCTGCGCCATCACATGCCTGCTCAATGAGTCCAAGGTGTGTCCCTTTCCAATGATTCGGTTTTGGGCGCGCGGAACGCGGTTCCTCGCATGATGAGTTCCTTGCCGGGAAGCGAGCAGCGGTCACCCGGCGGTGTGAAAGCGCTCCGTTTCGGCGGGTGTCCGCAGCCGTCGGTTTCCGCCTACCCGGAGTGGCGGCTCGACCACAGCGGCGCCTGGTATCGGTCGCCGGAGGGTCGGTCCTTTTTGGGAATGGCCGGTTATGGGAGGCGGCCGTCCCGTGAGCCTTGAGGCCCGGTCATGAGACCACGGACTTCAGGAATGGGAGGTGACGCCTTACTGGACGCGACGTAACGTCCAGCGGATGGTGGAGACCGACTGGTCAGAGCCGATGCAGGTCGCGTTCGGACGTCTCCCCGGCGCAGCAGAGACCCATTGCCATGGCAGGGTGGGACTGGGTGCGGGGGTCGGCAATCGTAGACAGGCAGTCGTCATGCTTCTCGATCAGGTAGGGAACGGGATCTCCTTCTGGAGAGGCCCGCGTGTCCTTTCTTCCCGTCCGTTCGAGATTGGAGGTTTCGCGTAGCTGGCGAGTGTACTGGGCAGGGTGATCAGGGGCAATGCTCACACCTATGGATCTCACCCGGAAAAGGAAGAATCTTTCGCCGGCGCGACGCAGTCATCCTGAATGCGCCAGGGACTGCGTGGGGCCGGTGCCGACCGCTCGGCACCGGCCCCTCGGTCCTGCCCGCCGCCCGGCGGCGACGACCCGGCGGCTACGACCAGGCGAGCATGCGGATCGGGTCTTCGAGCATGTCCCCGACGTCGCGCAGGACGCGGGAGCCCAGTTCGCCGTCCACGATGCGGTGGTCGAACGAGAGCGCCAGCGTGGTCACCTTGCGGATCGCCAGCTCGCCCTCGTGCACCCACGGCATGTCCCGGACCTGGCCGAACGCCAGGATCGCGGCCTCGCCCGGGGTGAGGATCGGGGTGCCGGCGTCCACCCCGAACACGCCGACGTTCGTGATCGTGATCGTCCCGCCGGACAGGTCGGCGGGGGACGCCTTGCCCGCGCGGGCCTTCGCCGCCAGCTCGTTCAGGGCGCGTGCGAGGCCCGGCAGGTCGAGCTCGTGCGCGTCCTTGATCTTGGGGACGATGAGGCCGCGCTCGGTGGCCGCCGCGATCCCCAGGTTCACGTAGCGCTTGACGACGATCTCCGCGCCGTCCGGGCCGTCCGCCCACGCGGAGTTCACCATCGGGTTGCGCGCCACGGCCGTGAGCAGCGCGCGCGCCACCAGCAGCAGCGGCGACACCTTCACGTCCGCGAACTCGGGCAGCTCGCGGAGCCGCTTGACGGTCTCCATCGTCCGCGTCACGTCCACCTGGAGGAACTCGGTGACGTGCGGGGCGGTGAAGGCCGAACCGGACACCGCAGCCGCGGTCGCCTTGCGGACGCCCTTGACGGGGATCCGCTCCTCGCGCGGGCCCGCCTGGGCGGGCGCGGCGGGAGCCTCGGCGCCTGACCGCGCGGCGAGGACGTCCTCGCGCGTGATCGATCCCTGCGGGCCCGACCCCGTGATGGACGTGAGGTCCACCCCGAGATCTTTGGCCATCTTGCGGACGGGCGGCTTGGCCAGCGGCAGCCCGTTCCCCGAGGGGCTCGGACGGGGCGCCGGCGGCGCCGGCGGCGCCTCCGGGGCGGGCGCGGGCACCGGGGCGACCGGGGCCGCGGACGCCGCGCCGTTGGCGGACCTGCGGGGACGGCGCCTGGTCGTCCCCTCCTTCACGCCGTAGCCGACGAGGACGGGCGTGCGCTTCGGCGGCTCCTGCGGCGACACCATGCCGGGCTCGTTGACGGTCGGGACGCCCTCCTCGCGGAGCGCGGCCGCCTGCGCCGGGGGCTCGGACACCGGCGTCGCCACGCCGCCCTCGCCGCCGGGGTCCACCGCGATGATCGGGACCCCGACGTCCACCGTCTGCCCCTCGGTGACCATGAGCTCGGTCACCACGCCCTCGAACGGGCAGGGCAGCTCCACGATCGCCTTCGCCGTCTCGATCTCGACGATGGTCTGGTTTACCTCGACGGTGTCGCCGGGCTGCACGTGCCACTTGACGATCTCGGCCTCGGTCAGGCCCTCGCCCACGTCGGGCAGCTTGAACAGTTTGGGCTGGCTCACCGGCGTCACCACGCGAAGGTCCGGTCGACCGCGTCCAGGATGCGGTCGAGGTCGGGCAGGTAATGGTCCTCGATGCGGGACGGCGGGTACGGGGTGGAGAACCCGCCGACGCGCAGCACCGGCGACTCCAGCCGGTAGAAGCACTTCTCGGTGATCCGGGCGGCCAGCTCGGCGCCGTACCCGTTGAACACGGGCGCCTCGTGGACGACGACGCAGCGTCCCGTCCGGTTCACCGAGTCGGTCACCGTGCCGATGTCGAGCGGGTTCAGCGAGCGCAGGTCGATGACCTCCAGCTCCCGCCCCTCCTCGGCGGCGGCCCCGGCCGCCTCCAGGCACGTCTTCACCGCCGGCCCGTAGGCGAGCAGCGTCGCGTGCTCGCCCGGCCGCACGACCGCGGCCCGGTGCAGCGGCGTCCAGTCGGCGGGGTCGGCGTCGGTGTCGACCTCCGCCTTGTCCCAGTAGCGGCGCTTGGGCTCGAAGAAGACCACGGGGTCGGGGGAGGCGATCGACTGCTGGATCATCGAGTAGGCGTCCAGCGGGTTCGAGCACGCCACCACGCGCAGCCCGGCGGTGTGCGTGAAGTACGCCTCGGGCGACTCGGAGTGGTGCTCGACCGCGCCGATGCCGCCGCCGCACGGGATCCGGACGACGACCGGCAGCTCCAGCGCGCCGAGCGAGCGCATCCGCATCTTCGCCAGCTGCGTGATGATCTGGTCGGCGGCGGGGAACACGAACCCGTCGAACTGGATCTCCACCACGGGCCGGTATCCGCGCAGCGCCAGCCCGATCGCCGTCCCGACGATGCCGGACTCGGCGAGCGGGGTGTCGATGACCCGCTCCTCGCCGAAGTCCTTCTGCAGGCCGTCGGTGATGCGGAAGACGCCGCCGAGCTTGCCGACGTCCTCGCCCATGACCAGGACCTTGGGGTCGTTCTCCATGGCCTTGCGCAGGCCCACGTTGAGGGCCTTGCCGAGGGTCAGGGTGCTCACTTCGCCTCCTCCTCGAACGACGCCAGGTAGGCGGCGAACTGCTCCTGCTCCTCGGTCATCAGCGGATGCTCTTCCCCGTACACGTGGTCGAACATCGACAGGGGCTCCGGGTCGGGAAGCGCCAGGCACGCCTCACGCAGCTCCCTGGTGATCTGCTTGGCCTCGTCCTCCACCTTCTGGAAGAACCCCGCGTCGGCCATGTCGCCGCGCACCAGGTACGCCTTGACGCGCTCGATCGGGTCCTTGAGCTTCCACGCCTCTTCCTCGGTCTTCAGCCGGTAGCGCGTGGGGTCGTCGGTCGTGGTGTGGGCGCCCATCCGGTAGGTGTACGCCTCGACGAGCGTGGGGCCCTGGCCGGTTCTGGCGTTCTCCAGGGCCTTCCTGGTGACGGCCAGACAGGCGAACACGTCGTTGCCGTCCACGCGGATGCCCGGGAAGCCGAAACCCTGCGCGCGCTTGTAGAGAGGGATCCTGGACTGCCGTTCGAGGGGCTCGGAGATGGCCCACTGGTTGTTCTGGCAGAAGAACACGATCGGCGCGTTGAAGACCGAGGCGAACACGAAGGACTCGTTCACGTCGCCTTGGGACGTCGCTCCGTCCCCGAAGTAGGCGATCGTGGCGCCGGCGGACGGGGTGCCGAGCACGCCGTCCCTCTGGACGCCCATCGCGTACCCGGTCGCGTGCAGCGTCTGGCTGCCGATCACGACGGTGTACAGGTGGAAGCCGTGCTCCTTCGGGTCCCACCCGCCGTGGTTGATGCCCCGGAACATGCCGAGCAGCTTCAGCGGCTCCACGTCCCGGCACCAGGCGACGCCGTGCTCCCGGTACGTCGGGAACACCATGTCGTTGGCGGACGCCGCCCGCCCGGAGCCGATCTGCGCCGCCTCCTGCCCGAGCAGCGACGCCCAGAGGCCGAGCTCGCCCTGCCGGGTGAGGGCCACGGCCTCCTGGTCGATCCGCCGCACGATCACGAGGTCGCGGTACAGGCCGCGCACGTCCTCGGGGCCGAGGTCCAGCGGGTAGTCCGGGTGCTCGATCCGCTCGCCCTCGGGGGTGAGCAGCTGGACGAGTTCGGGCTCGGCGGCCTTCGGGGTGTCGGGCGCGCCGCGCACGGAGTCGATCGTCATCGATGACACTCCTCGTTCGGGGCCGTCGCGCGGGGTCGCCGCGCGGTCGGCCGATGTCGACGGCCCGCCCCCGGTAAGGGACAAAAGCCGCAACACCATCGTGGCAGACATCACACCCTGCGATGCAAGCCCCCGCCACCGCGATGCGCGTCCCGCCACCGGAGGTCCTACCCCCGGCCCTACCCCGCGACCCGGGCGTGACGCACGTTACGTCCGCTGCCCCCCATGTCCGGATCGCCCGGCTCGCTACTCCCGGGAGAGGGCCCGCGTGGCGCCCGCGGCGACCGTCAGGCCGAGGAGCAGGCCCCCCGCGACGATGAAGTTCGCGATCCACTGGTAGACGCCCTTGGGCGCGAACTCCATCTCCTGGCCGAGGCTGCCGATCGGCAGGAGGAGGTCGAGCGTGTAGAAGAACGCGTTGAAGTGCGGCTTGTGGCCGTCGTCCAGGACGTCCGGCCGGTGGACCGAGAAGACGATCGTCCCGAAGGCGAGCAGGCCGATCAGCCAGCTCGCGGCGCGGAACGGGCGGTAGCCGTAGCCGACCAGCACGTCCTGGAACCAACCGACGATCTTGCGGGGGAGGCCCTGCGTCCGGCGCCGGTCCCGGGCCTTGGCGAGCAGGACGGAGCGGCCGTCGGCGTCCAGGCCGAGGGAGCGGTAGGTCTGCGCGAGCCGCTCGTAGGGTTGGGGGGCGTAGCCGTCGGTGTCGCGGCGCAGCCACGCCAGCCGCTCGCGGGCGGTGAGCGGCGGTTCGAGGGTCTCGTACTGGAGGCCGTCGAGCTGGAGGCGCTCCGGCCAGGACGCGGCGTCGTCGCGCAGCAGGTTGACGCGCGCGTAGGACAGGTCCGCGGTCCCCTTGATCGGCTCGGCGGTGCGCATCAGCAGCTCCTCGGCCTGGAGGCGCTGCAGGCCGAGCGCGGTCCCCTCGTCGTGGAGCAGGCGCGCGTCGCGCAGGCTGAGCTGCCCGGTGACGCGGGCCCCGGAGAAGCTGACGGCGCCGACGGCGGTGAACCCGTCCGAGCAGTAGACGTCGGTCTCGACGGCCAGGTCGTCGGCGTTCAGGGCGGTCCGCTTGGGGGCGGCCAGACGGGCGCCGACGAACGACAGGTAGCCGCCGACGCGGGCGCCGCGCAGCCGGACCTCGCCCTCGGCGCTGAACCCGCCGTCGCAGAACACGTTCGCGGCCACGTCCAGGCGGCTGGCGTACAGGGCCGCGCCGGACGGGTTGTACAGCCGCGCGCCCCGGAAGATCAGCTGGCCGCCGACGCGGGCCCCCGGCAGCCGGACCTCGCCGTTGGCGGCGAACCCCTGGTCGCAGTAGACGTTCGCCTCGACCGAGAGGCGGTCGGCGAGCATCGCGTCCCCGCCCGGGTTGGACAGGTGCACGCCCGACAGGTTGAGGATGCCGGTGATGTTCGCCCCGTCCAGCCACAGGCCGCCGTTGACGCGGCTGCCCTCCAGCCACAGGTGGCCGTCCACCCGCGTGCCGGAGGCGATCAGGCCGGGCAGCCGGCAGCGCATCAGGTGGACGCTGTTCATGCTCGCCCAGTACAGGTGGGGCGCCTCGTCGAAGTCGCATCCGGTGAGCGCCAGCGGGACCCGGACCTCCGCGTGCCCGAGGTTCAGCGCGCCGGTGATGCGGGCGCCGCCGAGCCGCACCGCGGCGACCTGGCCGGGCTCGGCCTCCACCGCGCCCACGAGCAGCGCGACGAGGACCTCTGCCCTGACCATCCGGTCACGTCCCCACCGGTCGGAGCGCGTGATGTCGTCCATCGCCTGGTCGCCGACCGACAGGTCGACGGATTCCCCCTTGGGGAACGCCTCCCAGAGGCGGCGCTCCACGGGGGTGAGGTCCTCGATGTTCATCGGCTGGCTCCGGGGGTGCTGATGGCTCGTGATGGGCCATGGTGCCGTACGCTTCAGGATCGTAAGCAAAAGCGCAGATCAGTGAGGGGGCGACCGTGGCGCGTGTCGTCGTGGACGTCATGCTCAAGCCGGAGATCCTCGACCCGCAGGGGCAGGCGATCGCCCGCAAGCTGCCGCAGATGGGGTTCGACGGGGTCGTGGCCGTCCGGCAGGGCAAGCGGTTCGAGGTGGAGCTGGAGGGGGACGCCGACGAGGCGGCCCTGGAGAAGGTCGGCAAGATCGCCGAGACGCTGCTGGCGAACCCGGTCATCGAGAACTACGAGGTTCACGTTCTGTAACCGTCCGGGCGCGTGGCCGGGACCGGCCCGCCGCCCGAACCGGCGGGCGAACGCCGCCGGTTTCCGGTCGTGACATGGCCCGTTCCAATCCGCGGGCCCGCGACTGTGGCGATTACGGAAGTTTCCTCCGGGGAAGTGTTAGCTGCGTTGAGTCGTCGAGCACGCTCCGGGACCGGGGGCACGGTCGGGACGCCCGGAGCATGACACGAGGTGTCCGGGTGGATATGAGGTTCTCGCTCGCGCTGCCGCGCGACGCGATGAGCATCCCGGTGGTCCGCCGGGTGACGGGCGAGGCCCTGCGCGGCCTCGGCGTCGCCGAGGACTGCGTCGACGACCTCCTGGTCGCGATCTCCGAGGCGTGCACGAACGTCATCGAGCACGCCCGCGCGAACGGCGACTACGAGGTGACGGGCCACGTGCACGACGGCACCTGCCTGCTCAAGATCATGGACTGGGGCCGCGGGCTGCGGTCCGCCCCGCCCGAGCCCGGGCCGCTGAGCGAGTCGGGGCGCGGCATCGGGCTCATGCGCGCGCTGGTGGACGACCTGAACATCGACTCCGCGCCCGACCGCGGCACCGTCGTTCACCTGCGAAAGCGGCTGACCTGGAGGGACGGGGCGCTGGTCCGGCGCCTCGACCGCAACCTCATTCCCAACGCCGGGTAGATTGGGACCTGCGCGCGGGGGAATGCGACGCGCATCGGGGTTGATCGGCGGAGGAGATCCCGATCGTCTCGGCCGCACCTCATTTCGGAGGAACAGAACAGATGGACGCTGCCCGGGTTGGGATCATCACCTTCCCAGGTTCCCTTGACGACAAGGACGCCGCACGCGCGGTGCGGCTGGCCGGCGCGGAGCCGGTCGCCCTCTGGCACGGCGACCACGACCTGCAGGGGGTCGACGCCGTCGTCCTGCCCGGCGGGTTCTCCTACGGGGACTACCTGAGGGCCGGGGCGATCGCCCGGTTCGCGCCGCTGATGTCCGAGGTCGTGGCCGCCGCGGGCGCCGGCCTGCCGGTCCTCGGGATCTGCAACGGGTTCCAGGTGCTGTGCGAGTCGCACCTGCTGCCCGGCGCGCTGCTCCCGAACGCGGGGCTGCACTTCGTCTGCCGCGACCAGCGGCTGCGCGTCGAGAACGCCGACACCGCGTGGACCTCCGAGTACCAGGAGGGCCAGGAACTGGTGATCCCGGTGAAGAACCGGGACGGCCGCTACACCGCCGACCGGGAGACGCTGCTCGAACTGGCCGACTCCGGCCGCATCGTCGCCCGCTACCTCGACCTGAACCCGAACGGCTCCCAGGACGACATCGCCGGGATCTGCAACGAGGCCGGCAACGTGGTCGGGCTCATGCCCCATCCCGAGCACGCCGTCGAGTCGCTGACCGGGCCGTCCACCGACGGGCTCGGCTTCTTCACCTCGATCGTCAAGAGACTGGTCAACGCATGAGTGAGCAACGGCCCCACGCTTCCGGAAGGGCTAGGCGGGACGAGGACGAGCCCTCGATGGAGTGGCTCGGCGAGCTCAAGTCCGACGCGGACGACCCGGAGCTCCAGCCCGTCAACCCCGCTGTGACGCAGGGCTTCAAGGCCATCCTCGAAGAGGAGCAGCCCCCTGCCCTGCCCGGCTCCGAGGACCCGGCCGCCGAACCGGCCCCCGGGCCCTTCACCGGGCCCATCCCGGTGCTGAACGACGAACCCGTCCCGGGCCCTGCGCCGTCCCAAGGCGTGCCCGACCAGGAGTTCGCGCGGGCCCTCGAAGAGGAGCGCTCCAGCGGCGACCCCACGTCCACCGTCGCGGACCCGTCGCTCACCGTGCCCGACCTGAGCGCCTTCGCCGCGCCGCCGCCCGCCCGCGGTACGGGCAGCGGCCCGCAGCGCGTGGCCGGTTCCGGCACGGGCCCGCAGCCAGCGGTCGGCCACGGCACGGGCCAGCAGCCCGCCGTGGGCACCGGCACCGGCCCGCAGCCCGCGGTAGGCCAGGGCACCGCCCCGCAGCCCGCGGTCGGCTCGGGCACGGGCCCGCAGCCCGCCGTCGGGCGGGGCACGGGCCCGCAGCCTCTCATCGACCTGAACACGGGCCCGCTGGCTCAAGGCCCGGGCACCGGCCCGCTTCCCCCGGTGGGCCCGGGCACGGGCCCTCAGCCCGCCGTGGGCACCGGTACGGGCCCCCAGCCCGCCGTCGGGCGCGGCACGGGCCCGCAGCCGACCGTCCGCCCGGGAACCGGCCCGCTGCCCGCCATCGGGCAGGGCACGGGCCCCCAGCCTCCGGTCGGCCTCGGCACAGGCCCCCTGCCCGCCGTCCGCCCGGGGACGGGCCCGCTGCCCCGGATCAGTCCGGGAACGGGTCCGCTGCCCGCGGTCGGCTCCGGCACGGGTCCGCAGCCCGCCGTGGGGCGCGGCACCGGCCCGCAGCCTGCGGTCGGCTCCGGCACGGGCCCCCTGCCCGCCGTCGGGCGGGGAACGGGCCCGCAGCCTGCCATCGGACGCAGCACCGGCCCGCAGCCCGCGATCGAGGCGCCCGCGCGCTACGACCACGGCACCGACACGGTCGCCGTCGCCGCCGCGTCGCCCGAGCGCCCGCAGCCGTACGCCGAGCTGGGGATGAACGAGGAGGAGTACCAGCGCGTCCGCAACATCCTGGGACGCCGGCCCACCTCGGCCGAGCTGGCGATCTACTCCGTCATGTGGAGCGAGCACTGCTCCTACAAGAGCTCCAAGGTGCACCTGCGCCAGTTCGGCGACAAGGCCCCCAAGACCGACAAGCTCCTCGTCGGCATGGGAGAGAACGCCGGTGTCGTGGACATCGGCCAGGGCTGGGCCGTCACCTTCAAGGTGGAGTCGCACAACCACCCGTCCTACGTCGAGCCGTACCAGGGCGCCGCGACCGGCGTCGGCGGGATCGTCCGCGACATCATGTCGATGGGGGCGCGCCCCATCGCCGTCATGGACTCCCTGCGCTTCGGCCCGGCCGACGCCGCCGACACCCAGCGCGTCCTGCCCGGCGTCGTCGCCGGCGTGGGCGGTTACGGCAACTCCCTCGGCCTGCCCAACATCGGCGGCGAGACGGTCTTCGACGCCTGCTACGAGCAGAACCCGCTCGTGAACGCCCTGTGCGTCGGCGTGATGAAGCACGAGGACATCAAGCGCGCGGTGGCCCCCGGCCCCGGCAACCAGGTGATCCTGTTCGGCGCCCTGACCGGCCCGGACGGCATCGGCGGCGCGTCCGTCCTCGCATCGGCCACCTTCGACGAGGAGTCGCACCAGAAGCGGCCGTCGGTCCAGGTGGGCGACCCGTTCATGGAGAAGCTGCTCATCGAGTGCTGCCTGGAGCTGTTCCGCGAGGACCTCGTGGTCGGCATCCAGGACCTCGGCGCCGCCGGCGTGTCGTGCGCCACGACGGAGCTGGCCGCGGCCGGCACCGGCGGCATGCACGTCGACCTCGACGCCGTCCCGCTCCGCGACGAGACGCTCCGCCCTGAGGAGATCCTCATGAGCGAGTCGCAGGAGCGCATGATGGCGGTGGTGGAGCCCGCCAAGGTCGAGCGCTTCATGGAGATCTGCGCGCGCTGGGAGATCCCGGCCACCGTGATCGGGACGGTCACCGACACCCGCCGGCTGGTCATGACGTGGCGGGGCGAGACGATCGTCGACATCCCGCCGGTCACGGCCGCCGACGAGGGCCCCGTCTACAACCGCCCGCTGGCGCCCCCGCACGACCTCGGCGCCCTGCAGTCCGACACCCCGGGCCGGCTCACCCGCCCGTCCAACGGCGACGAGCTGCGCCGGACCGTCCTCTGGCTGGCCGGTTCCCCGAACCTCGCCGGCAAGACGTGGGTGACGTCCCAGTACGACCGGTACGTCCTCGGTAACACCGTCATGGCGATGCCCGAGAACGCCGGCGTCGTCCGCATCGACGACGAGTCGGGCCTCGGCATCGCGCTGTCCCTGGACGGCAACGGCCGCTACACCCGGCTCGACCCGTACGCGGGCGCGCAGCTCGCGCTGTCCGAGGCGTTCCGCAACGTCGCCGCGACCGGCGCGCGGCCCCTGGCCGTCACCAACTGCCTGAACTTCGGCTCCCCGGAGGACCCGGGCGTCATGTGGCAGTTCGCGCAGGCGGTCACGGGCCTGGCGGACGGCTGCCAGTACCTCGGCATCCCGGTCACGGGCGGCAACGTCAGCTTCTACAACCAGACGGGCAACGCCCCGATCAACCCGACCCCGGTCATCGGCGTCCTCGGCGTCCACGACGACGTGCGCCGCCGGGTGAACATGTCGCTGGCCACCGACGGTGCCACGATCGCCCTCCTCGGCGAGACCCGCGAGGAGTTCGGCGGCTCGGAATGGGCGCACGTCGTCTACGGGCACCTGGGCGGCCTGCCGCCGCTGGTCGACCTGAAGGCCGAGGCGGCCCTGGCGTCCGTCATGGTCGCGGCCGTCCGGGACGGCCTGGTCAACGCCGTGCACGACCTCTCCGACGGCGGCCTCTCGCAGACGCTGGTGGAGTCGTGCCTGCGCGGCGGCCTCGGCGCCCGCATCACCTTGCACGGCGACCCGTTCGTCGCGCTGTTCAGCGAGTCGGTGGCCCGCGCCATGGTCGTCGTCCGCCCGGGCGCCGAGTCGCGTCTCGCGGCCCTGTGCGAGTCGGCGGGCGTCCCGGTCAGCCAGATCGGCGTGGCGGGCGGCGACGCCCTGCACGTGACGTCCCGCGGCCCCGAAGGCGACCAGGAGCTGTTCAGCATCGGCCTCTCGGAACTCCGCGAGGCCCACGAACGCATGCTCCCCACCTACGCCGACTGACCCGAGCAGTGAAGGGCGCCCCCGAACCGGGGGCGCCCTTCCCATGCCACCCGCTATCCCGGGCGGCGAACGACCGCTTGAGCGACGATGACACGCTGCCCGTTGAACGTCACCGACGGCGACCCGTGCAGCTCGTACCCCAGCTCAAGCGCCTCACTGACCCGCCGGCAGAACGTCTCGTCATCCGGCCCGGTCAAAACCCGATACCGCGGAAGCTCCCCTTTTTCACCCATCCCCCGACCCTAGACCGGCGCCGCAATCGCGCGTCAGAGGCGAAGCCATGTGGAGAGAGCTGATCGAGCGGCTGTACGACGATGCGGAGTTCGCCGCGCCCGCCACCGACGCGGCCATCGATGACATCGAGCAACGGCTGGGGCAGAGAGTCCCGGACGAACTGCGAGAGGTGCTCCGAGAGACCGACGGGGTCCTGGGCGACTACGGCTCCGGACTGGTGTGGCCGGTGCACGAGATCATCGACCAGAACACGGAGTTTCGCCAGAACACCGATATCGCCGATCTCTACAAGCCATTCGACCAGTTCATGTTCGTGGGAGACAACGGCGGCGGGGACCAGTTCGCGTATGTCCTGCCGACTGGAGAACGCCCCGGCGGCGTCTTCGTCTGGGATCACGAAACCGACGAACGCATCCGAGTCGCCGACTCGCTGAAGGCCTACCTGGAGTCGCGGGCGGCCGCGGACGGCGACGACTGGTACAAGTAACGGTCCGCCCGAGGCGCGCCCGCATTACCTGCATGCCACGCCCCAAGGCTCTTGCCTCGGCCTTTGGCGACGGCGGCCGACCGGCGGAGGGAGGGTGGGGTCACGGGATTCTGTCACTCCGAGACATATCTGGGAGTGGGTCCATACCCACCCTCCCTGAGCCGCGGGCCCTGATGGGCACTCAGACCGGTCTCCAGCAAAGGCAGCGTACTGAAACGCTACGACGATTCCACGAGCCGCCAGCCTGGAGGCGCATCTGATGCCGTCGAGCTGCGATTGGGTGCGCAAGGCGATCGATGACACCTGGGGAACGATTCCGGGCACGAGTGCCCTGGATGTGCCCTCTCGGAGCTGCGGTCCTGGTCGGGGGTGGGTGCGGTTAGAAGACCGAGATGTGGACGTGGTCGTAGTGGTTGGCGGTTACGCCGCCTCGGTTCTCCATGGCGCGCCAGCCGGGGCTGCGGAGGTCGTAGATGCGTTGGCGCCAGATGATGTACTTGATGCCCAGGGCGCTCGCGTGGGCGATGGCGTAGGCGGCGGTGCGGTCGCCCAGGGACTGGGCGCTGCCGGAGGCCATGACGCCGCCCGTGGTCACCATGAAGTCGCAGGCGTGGCCGGTGCCGTGGTCCTGCGGGTCGCCGGTCTGCCGGACGCAGCCGATCGTGGGGAAGGGGCCCATCTCCAGGTCGAGGGTGTTCTTCACCTTGAGCATGCGCGGGGTGACGCCGCCCATGCCGACGCTCGGGGACTCGGGCTTGTACTTCTTGACCAGGGACTGGATCTGCGACTTGCGCCGCCTCAGGTCCTTGATCTCCTTGTTCAGCTCCGTCATCTTCTGCTGGGCCGCCTTGCGGGCCGCGAGCTGGTCGTTGACGAGCTTCTGGATCTGGGCGACCTTGCCCGCCTTGTTCTGGGCGAGATGGCTGACCAGGGTGGCGTTGCTCAGCAGGTCGGAGGGGTCGGCGTCGGCCAGGAAGGTGACGGTGGGGTCCTCGCCGTTCGTCATGTACTGGGACGCGGCGAGCTGGGCGACGACGCCGCGGGCCTCCTGGAGGTCGCGCTGGAGGTCGTTGGACTTGTCCAGCGCCTTCTTCGCGGCGTACTCGGCGTCCTTCAGCTTGGCGAGGTCGCCGCCGTACTCCTTGTCGAGCTGCTCGATCTGGCGGTTCAGCCTCGCGAACTTGCCGCTGTCGCCCGGGTCGAGGGGAAGGGACGCCGGCGCGGCCGCGGACGGCGTGGCGGAGGCGACCAGGGGAACCGCGGCGGCGAGGGCCACGAGAGCCGCGGCGGCGCGTCGCCGGCCACGGCGGCGGTCTGCGTGCCGACGGGTGGAGGCGGGGGTCTCCACGTGTTCTCCTCTCGTCATGGCCGAAGGTCAATGAACGTTAAAGAGCCGTCTGCCTCGCCAAGGGTAGACCCCTGCGGTGGTGGGACGAGGCCAAGGCGCGAGATGCCCGGCTCCCTTGCTGGGAGCCGGGCCATCCTACGTGACGGGACTCACAGCTTGCCCTTCCACAGGAGCCTGTTGGGCTGCGAACGCAGTCCCTTGAGGGTGTGGGTGGAGTTGTCGTTCAGCACCTTCTGCACCGTCGGGAACGTGGCCTTCGGGTGGGTGGACAGGTAGAGGGCGGCGACACCGCTGACGTAGGGGGCGGCCATGGAGGTGCCGCTGAGCGCCTTGCTGCGGTTGCCGGGCCAGGTGGAGTAGATGCCGTAGCCGGGGGCGTTGATGTCGACGCACTTGCCCCAGTTGGAGAACGAGGCGCGCGTGTCGGTCTTGGTGGTCGCGCCGACCGCCATGACCCAGCCCGCGCCGGCCGGGGAGACCTTGCACGCGTCGGCGTTCTCGTTGCCGGCGGAGACGGAGGTGAACACCCCGGACTTGGACAGGTTCGTCACGGCGGTGTTCACCGCGGTGGACTTGGGTCCGCCGAGGGACATGTTCGCCACGGCCGGCTTGACGGCGTGGGTGCGCAGCCAGTTGGCGGCGTCGACGATGTCCGACATCGAGCCCTCGCCCTTGCAGTCGAGGACGCGGACGGCCCGCAGCTTCACGGACTTGGCGGCGCCGTAGGTCTTGGAGCCGATGATGCCCGCGACGTGGGTGCCGTGGCCGTTGCAGTCGCGTCCGTCGCCGTTGAACCGGCTCGCCGCCCAGGCGATCGAGGCGCGGCCGCCGAACTCCGCGTGCCTGACGTCGATGCCGGTGTCGACGACGTAGGCGTTCACGCCCTTGCCGGACGACTTGTAGGTGTAGGTCTTGGACAGCTTCGCCGACCGCTGGTCGATGCGGTCGAGCCCCCAGGGCAGCGGTGCGCGCTGCGTCGTGGTGGCCTTGACGATCTGGTCCTGCTCGATCGCGGCGACGCGGTCGTCGCGGCGCAGCTTGTCCAGCTGGTCGGCGTTCAGCCGCGCGGCGAAGCCGTTGAGGACGCCGTCGAAGCGCCGGACGCCCGTCGCCTTGACCTTCTTGGCGGCGGCGTCGGTGGACGCTCCGGACTTCAGCGTGACGATGTAGCGGCCGGGGACCGGGGTGCCTTCCGCCGCCGTCACCTTCACCAGGGACGACGCGTCGTCGGCGAGCACCGGGAACGCCGCGGCGGCGCCGAGGCACGCCGCGACCGAGCCGACGAGCAGCAGCCTTCGGTGGACAGCCCGCATACCCCTCCTTCTGCCGGGGAGCGCGCGGAGGCGGTCCCGCCCATGATCGATGTTTTCGATCGAGGGGAAACCCTAGCGGAACTGTCCTGATATGAGTCGACAAATTGGACGTATTGCCAAAGGTGGCAGAAGGAGGTCAGGCCCGGCTGAGCCGTCCGCCGTAGCCGAGGTTCGTTCCCGGCTTCGTCCACGTGTACTGGAGCGTCCCGTCCGGCTGCCGGGTGACCTGGACGACCCCGGACGTGCACGGCTTGCCGATCTCCAGGTTCATCCTGAGCGCGCTCTCGGTGCCCCGCGCGAGCCGGAGGGTGCCGTTGCAGTTCTCCCGCGGGTACAGGGCGCGCCCCGTCGTCCCGCCGGTCTCGAACGTGATCTGCACCGGGAAGGACGCGTTGCGGCCCGTGTTGACCACCGTCCCCTTCCACGTCCCCGCGAAGGAGGCCGGGATCGTGGTCACCGGGCGGTTGTCGGACGTGTTGGTGCTGTCGGGCGGCGACCCGTCGTCGTCGGCCTTCAGCTGGGGCCACAGCACCAGGGCGATGATGGCGATGCCGACGCTGACGCCGATGACCAGCGACAGCGCCAGGCCGAGGACGTGGTTGCCGGGCCGCCGCATCTTCGCGAGGGCCGCGAAGGGCGAGGAGCGGACCGGGGAGCGGTGCCCGCCGCCGCCCTCGCGGCCGTGGCCCAGCCCCGGGACGAGGGGGTTCGGCGCGGTGGGGTCCGGCGGGGCGGGCATGTCGACGGAGTCGAAAGTGGTGGTCCGGTCGGCGTCGAAGATGGCGGTCCGGTCGCCGCCGACGGCGTCGAACCGCGCGGTCTGATCGGCCTGCTCCGGCTGGTCGTCGAGCTTGCCGCGGTGCTCCAGCCCGCGCGTCCAGGCGAAGATCGACGCGATCGGGTGGGTCGAC
>NZ_JBEUPA010000097.1:0-32808 GCF_040492065.1 Actinomadura sp. NPDC000929
TGGGTTCTTCTTGGTCGATGAACCATCTACCGGAGACCTCACTGCGTCCGGCTCACAACACGCCGATGCTCACCCCACTTCGAAACACGCCCTAGGCGTCCTCGCAGGCGTCCGAGAGGACCTCCAGGAGGCGCAGCGGGTCGGGCAGCGGGCCGCGCGACGGCGGGCGCAGCCACGCCGCCTCGCGCCCGTACGGCAGGACGGACGGCGGCGCGACGACGTAGCTGTCGCGGCAGTGCCACCGCATCCCCGGCGTCTCGGCGACGTCCTCCGGGGAGCAGTCCAGCTGGCAGGACCACCACTCGTCCTCGTCGACGGGCGCGCCGCGCGTGGCGACGAAGAACAGGTGCCGGTCGCCCCCGAAAGACGCGACCGGACCGACGGGGAGGTCGTCCCGTGCGATCCGGTCGAGGGCGATGGTCCCGGCCGCGGCCGGTACGTCGAACACGTCGAACACCCGGCCCGTCGGCAGGATGATGTTGGCCTGCGGCCGCTCCGCCCACCAGCGTTTGATCACGGCCGCGTCGACGCTCGCCTGGTGCGCCCAGGCGGCCGACACCGGATGGGCGCCCGGGTCGGGACAGCCGAGGCGGTCGCACGAACACGCCCGGTCACCGCCCACCGGGGGGTGGGCGCCGGGATAGCAGGGCCATCCCAGTTCGGCGTACTCCCGCGCCGCCGCGGCCATCCGGTCGCGTGCCGCCCGCTGCCGTCTGCTCCCCGAGACCGCCAGCATCTCCGCCCCCCCAATACCCAAGGTCGCACGTGGGTTCTTGGTTAACGATGATGCCCGCCGGAGCGAACCCCGGACACGGCAACCCCGAGAAAACGACCCTAAGTGACTAGAGGGCCAGCCGGCGGGCCACCTCGGTGGCCCAGTAGGTGAGGACGATGTCGGCGCCGGCGCGGCGGATCGACGTCAGCGACTCCATGATCGTCCGCTCCCGGTCGATCCAGCCCTTCTCGGCGGCGGCCTCGATCATCGCGTACTCGCCGCTCACCTGGTAGGCGACCACGGGGACGTCGACGGCGTCGCGGACGCGGCGGACGATGTCGAGGTAGGGCCCCGCGGGCTTGACCATGACCATGTCGGCGCCCTCGTCGAGGTCGAGGAAGACCTCGCGGAGCGACTCGTCGGCGTTGGCCGGGTCCTGCTGGTGCGTGGACCGGTCGCCGAACTGCGGGGCACACTCGGCGGCGTCGCGGAACGGGCCGTAGTAGGCGGAGGCGTACTTCACCGAGTACCCCATGATGGCGATGTCGGTGTGGCCGGCGCCGTCCAGGGCCTCGCGGATCGCGCCGACCTGGCCGTCCATCATCCCGGACGGGCCGACGACCGCCGCGCCCGCCTCGGCCTGGGCCAGGGCGATGGAGGCGTACCGCTCCAGCGTGGCGTCGTTGTCGATCTCGCCGGACTCGGTGAGGATGCCGCAGTGCCCGTGGTCGGTGTACTCGTCCAGGCACAGGTCGGTCATGACCACGGTCGCGTCGCCGAGGTCGGACCTCAGGTCGCGCAGCGCCCGCTGGACGATGCCGTCCGGGTCGTCGGCGGCGGACCCCGTGCCGTCCTTCACGGCAGGGACGCCGAACAGGATGAGGCCGCCGACGCCGGCCTCGGCCGCCTCGTGGGCGGCCTTGCGCAGGCTGTCGCGGGTGTGCTGGAACACGCCCGGCATGGACGCGACCGGCTGCGCCTCGGAGATGCCCTCCTTGACGAACACGGGCAGCACCAGATCGGCCGGGCCGAGCCGGGTCTCGGCGACGAGCCGGCGCATCGCGGGCGTGCGCCGCAGCCGCCGCGGGCGTGCGACGGGGAACTGTGCAGACATGATCCCTCTGTGTCTCCGCTTCGGGGTCTACTTACGGCGCCGGGCGCCCCGGCGCATCTGGCTGGGCTTGCGGAGCGGGTCGCCCGCCTCGATCTGGGCCGCCCTCCGCCCGGCACCGTACTCCGCGAGAGCCTCCGCGAGAGCCGACACCGACGGAGTCTCGGCCATGACGTCGACGCGCAGCCCGTACTCCTCCGCCGTCTTGGCCGTCTGGGGCCCGATCACGGCGATCACGGTCACGTTGTGGGGCTTGCCCGCGATCCCGATCAGGTTCTTCACCGTGGAGGACGAGGTGAACAGCACGGCGTCGAACCCGCCGCCCTTGATCGCCTCACGGATCGGCGCGGGCGGCGGCGCGGCGCGGACCGTCCGGTAGGCGGTCACGTCCTCGCACTCCCAGCCGAGCTCGGTGAGCCGGGCGATGAGCACGTCGGTGGCGATGTCGGCGCGCGGCAGCAGGACCCGGTTGATGGGGTCGAGGTCCTCGTCGTAGGGCGGCCACTCCCGGGCCAGGCCCTCGCCGGACTGCTCCCCGGAGGGGACCAGGTCCGGGTGGACGCCGAACTCCACCAGCGCGGCGGCGGTCTGCTCGCCGACGGCGGCGACCTTCAGCCCGGCGAACGCGCGGGCGTCCAGGCCGTAGTCGGTGAACTTCTCCCGGATGGCCTTGACCGCGTTCGTGGAGGTGAACACCACCCACTCGTACCGGCCGGTGACCAGGCCCTTCACCGCCCGCTCCATCTGCTGGGGCGTGCGCGGCGGCTCGACGGAGATCGTCGGGACCTCGTCCGGGACGGCCCCGTACCCGCGGAGCTGGTCCGACAGGGAGGCGGCCTGCTCCTTGGTGCGCGGCACGAGGACCCGCCAGCCGAACAGCGGCTTCGTCTCGAACCAGGACAGCTTGTCGCGCCAGTTCACCACGTCCCCGACGATGATCAGGGCGGGCGCCTCCATGCCCTTGGTGTCGGACGCCAGCCTGCCCAGCGTGGAGACGACGGTCTCCTGCTCGGTGGTGGTGCCGAGGCTCGTCATCGCGGCCGGGGTGGAGTCGGGCCGTCCCGCCGCGACCAGGCCCTTGGACAGCTCGGCGACCGCGCCCTCGGCGCCGAGGACGACCAGGGTGGTGTCCGGGGCGGCGAACCGCTCCCAGTCGACGCCGCCCTCGGAGGCGTCGACGACGCGGATCTCGCGGTTCGCGGCGTCGGTCAGCGGGATGCCCGCGTACCCGGGCACGGCGGTCACGGAGGACACGCCGGGCACCACCTCGAACGGCACGCCCGCCTTGGCCAGCGCGCCGCCCTCGGCGGCGTAGTTGCAGGCCACTCCGGGGTCGCCGCGGAACAGCCGGACGACCCGGCGCCCCGCCTTGGCGGCCCGCGCGGCGAGCTTCACGGGGTCGCCGTCCGCCGTGTCGAGGATCTCGGCGTCCGGGCGGCAGTGGGTCAGGATCTCGGCCGGGCAGTGCGCGCGGCTCACGACGACGGTGTCGGCGCGCTCCAGCTCGGCGGCGGCCCGCAGGGTCAGCAGGCCGGGGTCGCCCGGCCCCATCCCGACGATCGCGACCGTCCCCGGGCCGGCCGTCCGGCGCGGCGCGGCCGGAGCCGCGCCCCTGGAGGGGCTGCCGGTCTTCGCGGCCCTCACGGGCCGGACGGTGCCGTCGGCGGTCGTCTGGTCGGCGGCGGTGGTCTCGTCGGCGGTCGGGTCGGTCTTGCTCTCGTCGGCGCTGCTCTTCGCCGTGGCGCTCTTCGCGGCGGGGCTCACTCTCGTTCCCCCATCAACTGGTCGGCCCCCTGCGCGAGCAGCCGGTCCGCGAGATCGCGTCCGAGCTGCTCCGCGGCGTCCGGGTGGCCGCTTGCGGACAGCCGCACCTGCCTGCTGCCGTCGTACGCCGCGACGGTCGCCGTCAGATGCAGCCTTTCATCTACTTCGGCAGCGTATGTTCCCACGGGCGCGGAGCAGCCCGCCTCCAGCACGGCCAGCACCGTCCGCTCGGCCGTGACGGCGCGCCGGGTCGCGGGGTCGTCGATCGTCCCGAGCAGGGCGCGCAGGTCGTCGCGGTCGGCGCGGCACTCCAGCGCCAGCGACCCCTGCCCCGGGGCGGGCAGCATCTGGTCGGGGTCGAAGACCTCGCTCACGGCGTCCAGCCGGCCGATCCTCTTCAGGCCCGCGTGCGCGAGCACCACGGCGTCCAGCTCGCCGTCGGCGACCTTGCGCAGCCGGGTGTCGGCGTTGCCGCGGATGGGGACGATCTCCAGGTCCGGCCGGAGCGCCCGCAGCTGCGCGACGCGGCGCGGCGAGCCCGTGCCGATCCGCGCGCCGCGCGGCAGGTCGGCGAGCTTCGCGGGGCCGCACAGTGCGTCGCGGGCGTCGTCGCGGGCCGGGGTGGCCGCGAGGGCGATCCCGGGCGTCTCCGACGTCGGCAGGTCCTTCAGCGAGTGCACCGCGAAGTCCACCTCGCCCGACAGCACCTTGTCGCGAAGCGCGTTGACGAACACGCCCGTCCCGCCGATCTGGGCGAGCAGGGCTTTGGAGACATCACCCTGCGTCGTTACCCCGACAAGCTCCACAGCATGCCCCGTGAGCCGCGACAACGCGTCGGCGACGCCCTGCGACTGGGTCGTCGCCATCAGGCTCTTGCGGGTGCCCAGCCGGAGCGGGCTCCTGCTCCCGGTACTCACGCTTCGTCTCCTTCGTGCGCCGGGACGGCGTCGCGGGCGCTGACCGCCCGCACGCTCGCGGCCTGCGCGTTCACCGTCTCGACGTTCACACCGTCCGCGGGCGGCCCGGCCATCGCCTCGGCCACGGTGTCGGGCATCGCCTCGGGCAGGGCGCCGGGCATCGCCTCGGACAGGGAGTCCTGTCCCGGCGCGGACGCGGGGCTGACGCAGTCGGCCTCCGCGCAGTCCGGATTCGGGTCCCAGGCCGTCGCGCCCTCGCGGACGTCGCCCTCTCCCATGTCGGCGCGGGCCACCGCCTCGGGGGCCTTCGGGTCCAGGTCGAACAGCTCGCGCAGCGCGTCGGCGTAGGAGTCGCCGCCCGGCGCCGCCGCCAGCTCCTTGACCTTGACGGTCGGCGCGTGCAGCAGCTTGTCCACGACGCGCCGCACGGTCTGCTCGATTTCTTTGCGGGCCCGGACGTCCATCTCCGGCACCCGCCCGCTCAGCCGGTTCAGCTCGGCCTCCACCACCCCGGCCGCCTTGCTGCGCAGAGCGACGACGGTGGGCGCGACGGCGGCGGCTCGGGCGGCGCTGAGGAACGCCTCGACCTCCGTGCACACGATCCGCCGCACGGCCTCGACCGCCTCCGGGCCCACGGCCTGCGCGGCCTCCTGCGCGGTCCGCAGGTCGTCGAGCCCGGCCAGCTCGACGCCCGGCAGGTTCCGCACGGCGCGCTCCACGTCGTGCGGGAGCGCCAGGTCGAGGAGGAAGCGGCGCCGTCCGTCCGTCCCGACCCCCTGGGCCGCGAGCTGCTCGGCGGTGATCACCAGGCCGGCGGCGCCGGTGCACGACACCACGAGGTCGGCCTCGCCGAGGGCCGCGTCCAGTTCCGCCAGCCCGATCCCGCGGGACGGGACGTCCAGCGACCCGGCGAGGCGCTCCGCGCGCGCGGGGGTCCGGTTGGCGATGGTGATCTCCCGCGCCCCGGCGCGGCTCAGCGTCGCGGCGGCCAGCGAGCTCATCGAGCCGGCGCCGACCACCAGCGCGCGGACGTCGCGGAGGGGGCCGAGGTGCCGGGCGGCGACGTCCAGGCCCACGCTGACCAGCGACGCGCCGGCCTTGTCGATCCCCGTCTCGTGGTGGGCGCGCTTGCCGACCCGCAGCGCCTGCTGCAGGACGTCGTGCAGGTCGCGGCCGAGGGTGCCCTCGTCCTGGGCCAGCCGGAACGCCTGCCGGATCTGCCCGAGGATCTGCCCCTCGCCGACGACCATCGACTCCAGCCCGCACGCCACCGCGAACGCGTGCTGGACGGCACGCTCCTCGTAGTGGACGTACAGGTGCCGCGACAGGTCGTCCATCGGGACGCCGGAGTGCAGGGCCAGCAGCTCCGAGATCGCCGAGACGCCGCCGTGGAACTTGCCGACGACCGCGTAGATCTCGACCCGGTTGCAGGTCGAGACGATCGCGGTCTCGGCGACGTTCGGGGAGGCGTGCACGGCGTGCAACAACTTGACGAGATCGTCACCGGCGACCGCGGCCCGCTCCAGCACCGCCACGGGCGCGCTTCGGTGGCTGAGGCCTACGACCAGAATGCTCATTCGCCGTCTCCAGCATCTTCCGAGTCTCCGCCCACCCGCGCCGTGCGAGCTCCTGCTGAGAAGGGGCCGTCCACGGCCCCTCGGTCCGCTCCACTTCCGGCCGTCGGTCGAACGGGGGCGATCCTCCACGCCCCCGGGTTTGCCCCCCTCATGCTTCCACCGTTTCCACGTAGTGCGCAGCACCGGCCGGCGTCTCGCCGGCCGCCAGCGGGGCGAAGCCGTCGGGGCCGCCCGCCTTGCGCTGCTCGTGGAACGCGAGGATCTGCAGCTCGATGGACAGATCGACCTTGCGCACGTCCACCCCGTCGGGCACCGACAGCACCACCGGGGCGAAGTTCAGAACGCTCGTCACGCCGGCGGCGACCACGCGGTCGCACACCCCCTGCGCCGCGCCGGCCGGGGTCGCGATCACGGCGATGGACACCCCGTGCCCGGCGATCATGTCCTCCAGCCGGTCGGTGTGCTCCACCGTCATGCCGGAGATCTCCTGCCCGACGATGGACTCGTCGGCGTCGAGCAGGCCCGCCACGCGGAAGCCGCGGGACGCGAAACCGCCGTAGCCGGCCAGGGCCCGGCCGAGGTTGCCGACGCCGATGATGGCGACGACCCAGTCCTGGGTGAGGCCGAGCTCGCGGGAGATCTGGTAGACGAGGTACTCCACCTCGTAGCCGACGCCGCGGGTCCCGTAGGAGCCGAGGTGGGACAGGTCCTTGCGGAGCTTGGCCGAATTGACGCCGGCCGCGGCGGCGAGCTCCTCGGAGGAGACGGTCGCGACGCCGCGCTCCTGGAGCCCGGTGAGGGCGCGCAGGTAGACCGGGAGCCGCGCCACGGTGGCTTCGGGGATTCCGCGGCCCGCGCGGTCGCGGTGCCGGTTCTGTCGAGGTGTCACGGCCTGCTCTTCGGCTCGACGGTGTGTCCCCCAGGTTAAGCCCTTGTGAATACGCGCACAAAGTGGGCCCCCGGTTCCGCGGACCGCGAGCGTTCGGGGCGACGTCCCAGAAACAACGTCAATCAGGGGCTTTTCAGCATACGGGCGAAGTGCCAGGAAGCGGCCGGGTGTGACCGACCAGACATGCCCGGGCACGTGCCCGGACGGCGGCGCGGGAACGGCCCGGCGCGGGCGGCTAGCGAAGGCCCGCGATCGCCGCGCGCAGGCGGGCCTCGTCGACGCGCCAGAAGTCGTGCTGGACGCCGTTGATCAGCGTGACGGGGATCTGCTCCCAGTACTGCTCGGTGTCCTGCTCGGAGAGCGTGATGTCGCGCTCCTCCCACGGCACGTCCAGGTCGCGGGCGACCCGCTCGATCACCGCGCGGGCCTCCTCGCAGAGATGGCAGCCGGGCTTGCCGAGCAGCGTGATCATGATGTCGCGCGCCACGTCACCTCCCGGGGAACTCCGGCGCCGGGAGCGGCACCTTGGCGGGGCCGAGCTTCAGCTCGATCACGTTCGTGGCGATCACGTGGGTGCGCGACTCGCCCAGGAAGCGCTGCAGGTGCGGCTGGCGGCGGTGCGCGGCGAACGCGGCCTGGTCCCGGAACAGCTGGTAGAAGATCCGCTGCGTGGGGCCGCCGACCACCTCGTGGCAGGCGAAGACCAGCGTCTCGGGCTCGGCCGCCAGCGCGGCCTTCACCAGGTCGGCGGCGAGCCGGTCGAAGGCCTCCTCGCGGCCGTCCAGCAGCGTGTAGACGGTGATCTGGCCGCACGCGTTCGCCAGGTCGCCGCCGAGGGCGCCGGGCTTGGCGAGACCGGCGAGCGGGGACCGGTCGAGCGGGCCGCCGAGCGGGCCGTCGATCGACGTGGCGCCCGCCGGGTCGCCGCCCGCCGGGAAGGCGGGCGGCGCAGGGATGCTGGTGTTCTCGGGGTAGCGCAGCTCCTCCGAAGCCGGCTCCGGGAAGCGCAGCTCGCCGCGCCGGGATTCGGGGGACGGGGTCGGCGCCGGGACGGGCTCGGCCTTGGCGCCCTGCGCGTAGCCCTGCTCCTCGTAGCCCGTCGCGGGCTCGTCCCCGTACTCGTCGTAGCCCTCGGCGTCCTCGTCGTAGACGGGGATCGTGCGCATCGAGCCGTACCAGACGAGGCCGGCGGCCGCGCCGAGCGCGATCACCGCGAGCGGGGCGGGCAGGAAGCCGCGGGTGCCGCTGACCACCAGGACGCCCGCGAGGGCGACCAGCGCCACCGGGATGAGCAGCTCGGCGGCCTCCTGGTCGCGCTTGCTGGCCAGCCAGGCGGTCACGCCGGTGCACCCCGCGAGCGCCAGCACGGCGACGACGTGCGCGCCGTCGACCAGCAGCAGCGGCAGCGCGTCGTAGGTGGCGCTCGGCTTCGGCAGGCTCTTGCCGAGCGTGCCCTTCAGCGGGTCCAGGATCAGGATCACGATCGCGACGACCGTGTAGGAGATCGTGAAGAGCCAGGCGCCGAACCGGACCTGCACGTACCGCGCGATCAGCTCGATCATGCCGAGCGCGAGCCACACCGGCCCGACCAGCGCGGCGCCGAGTTCCATGACGCGGAAGAAGGCGCCGTTGAACCCCATCATGAAGCCGAGGCTCATGGACAGCAGCGCGAGCGTGAGCCCGACCTGCGTGAACGACCAGGCGATCAGGTAGAGCAGCCGGTCCTTGTAGGCGCGCTGAACCAGCAACCCGGTGGCCGCCAGGGCACCAAGGGTCGCCAGCAACGCGAGAAGAGCATCGACCATCGCGCACCCATGGTGCCCGATCCGGGGGGTTGACGGGTAACCGCGGCCAAGGAACGCACCATTGCCTCGCGTACCTTTCGGTCTCTAGAGTGGCACTTCACGCCGGAGGTCGCGTAAGCCCCGAGGAGAACTGCATGAGCAGCTTGACCCTCGATGCCGGGGTCATCCCACTTCCTCGCCATTCTCGGAGCCCTCTCGCGCGTCCGGCCGACCGGGCCGGGGACCGCACCGCCGACCGCGCCGCCGACCAGGCCTCCGAGCGGGCCGAGATGCTCAAGGCGCTGGTCCTGCGGGCGCGGGACGGCGACGCCGAGGCGTTCGGCTCCCTCTACGACCACTACGTCGAGCTCGTCTACCGGTACGTCTACTACCGGGTCGGCACGCACCAGCTCACCGAGGACCTCACCAGCGAGACGTTCCTGCGCGCCCTCCGCCGCATGTGCGACTTCCACTGGCAGGGCAAGGACTTCGGGGCCTGGCTGGTGACGATCGCCCGCAACCTGGTCGCCGACCACTTCAAGTCCGGCCGCTACCGGCTGGAGGTCTGCACCGCCGAGCTGGTCGAGCCGGACCGCCCGCAGGAGGGCCCGGAGCGGGCCGTCCTGGACGCGATGACCAACCGGACCCTGCTGCGGGCCGTCCAGCGGCTGAACTCCGAGCAGCAGGAGTGCGTGGTGCTGCGCTTCCTGCACGGCCTGTCGGTCGCCGAGACCGCGTTGATCATGGACAAGAAGCCGGGTGCGATCAAGGCGCTGCAGTACCGCGCGGTCCGCTCGCTGGCTCGCATGCTCCCGGACGACCTGCGCGGATGACCGTGTCGCCCCGCCCCCCTGCGGGACCGCGCGGCCCTCAGATAGTTTATTAATGAACTTTCGGGCCGTAACCCGGCCCACCTACCGATCGTTCAAGCGGGCAGGAGCGCGCTCGCGCCACGAGTCCGCAAGGGAGCGGCCAGTGAGAACCCGGTGTTGACGAGGCGAGAGAAGATCACGGAGCAGGGGAACGCGCTGGCCCGGCTGCGGGAGAGCACCGCGGGACCGGACCCGCTTTTCCGCGCCGTGCTGCGCGAGCGGCTGATGGCGGCCGCGAGCGACAGGAGTGAGGACTGTCGCAATCACGGCCGCGGGGAGGGCCGCGGAGAGGCGGTTGACTAGGCTTCGCCTCATGCGGCGATTCTGGCAGTCCGGATTCTGGGGACGCGGCAAGGACGAGGACCACAAGAGCGCGGGGCAGGTGGCCGCCGCCGCGGCGGCCGAGCCCGCGCCCCTCCCCGCCCCCGACCCCGCCGCGGCGGCGTTCTTCGACGTCGACAACACGATGATGCGCGGCGCGTCGATCTACTACTTCGCGCGCGGACTCGCCGCCCGCAAGCTGTTCACCATGCGCGACCTCGCCATGTTCGCCTGGGGGCAGGCCGCGTTCCGGCTGCGCGGCAGCGAGAACTCCGAGCACATCGGCAGCGCCAAGGAGGCCGCGCTCGCGTTCGTCGCCGGGCAGAAGGTCAGCGCGATCGTCAGGCTGAGCGAGGAGATCTACGACGAGGTGATGGCCGACCGCATCTGGCACGGCACCCGCACCCTCGCCCTCCAGCACCTCGACTCCGGGCAGCAGGTGTGGCTCGTCACCGCCACGCCCGTCGAGGTCGCCCGGACGATCGCGCACCGGCTCGGCCTCACCGGCGCGCTCGGCACGGTCGCCGAGACCCGCGAGGGCCTCTACACCGGCCGGCTCGTCGGGAACCTGCTGCACGGGCCCGCCAAGGCGGAGGCCGTGCGGGCCCTGGCTCAGCGGGAGGGGCTCGACCTCGCGCGCTGCTCGGCCTACAGCGACTCGATCAACGACCTGCCGTTGCTGACCGCCGTCGGCCACCCGCACGCCGTGAACCCGGACGCCGAGCTGCGCGCCCACGCCCGCGACCACGGCTGGCCGATCCACGACTTCCGCACGGGCCGCAAGGTCACGATGGTCGCGCTGCCCGCCGCCGCGGGCGCCGGGGCCCTCGCGGGCGGCGTCGCGGCCGGCATCGCGCTGCGCCGCCACTACCGGACGAACTGACCGCCGCCGCTTCCCGGCATCGACCGGCGAACGCGACCTAACGCGTTTGTCCCCCACGTCCTACCCTGTCCCCGTGATCGTGGAGCTGAGGGTCCTGTCCGGGGTCGCCTGCCGGGGGCGGGACGTGACGAGCCCGCGCCTGCGCGGCCTGCTCGCGCTCCTCGCGGGCGAGCCGCGGGCGGGCGTGTCCGTCGCCCGGCTGGTGGAGGGGCTGTGGCCCGAGGAGCGTCCGGAGAATCCGGCCAAGGCGCTCCAGGTCGTCGTGTCCCGGGCGAGGTCGCAGCTGGGCGCGGACGTCGTCGCGAGCACGCCGACCGGGTACCGCATCGGCCTGGACGAGTCCGCGGTCGACGCCTCCGCGGTGGTGCTCGCGGCCTCCGCGAGCGCGCGCCGCTCCCGCAACGGCGACCACGCCGGCGCGCTCTCGCACGCCGAGGCGGGACTGGCGCTCTGGGACGCCCCACCGGAACCGGACGACGCGGACGATCCGGTCTCCGTCCTGCGCGCGGCCCGGATCCCGACCTACTGGGCGCTGACGCGAGCCCGCGCCCTGGCCCTCGCGCGGCTCGGCCGGCACGCGGAGGGTTTCGAGGCGCTCACCCGCGCCGTCCGGGAGTATCCGCGCGACGAGGAGCTGTTCGCGGAGCTGCTGCGGTGCGAGGCCGCGACGGCCGGGCCGTCGGCGGCGCTGGCGCGGTACGAGTCCTACCGGCGGTCGCTGCGCGACGACCTCGGCACCGATCCGGGAGGCGCGCTCCAGCGCGTCCAGCGGGAGCTGCTCCAGGACGAGGCGCCCCCCGTCCGGCGCGGCGTGGCGCACGAGCCGAACCCGCTGCTCGGCCGGGCCGGGGACCTCGCCGCCGTGCTCGACCTCGTGCGCGCGTCCCGCGTCACCTCGATCGTCGGGGCGGGCGGGCTGGGCAAGACGCGGCTGGCGAACGCCGTCGCGCGCGAGGCGCCGCAGCGGGCGGTGCACTACGTCCCCCTCGCCGGCGTCGCGCGGGACAAGGACGTGGCGGGCGAGGTCGCGTCCGTCCTCGGGGTCGGCGAGTCGCCGAGGGCCCACGGACGCGTCGGCGGGCCCGCCGACCTCGTCCCGGCGATCGCGGAGGTGCTCGGGCCCGGCTCGGTCCTGCTCGTGCTGGACAACTGCGAGCACGTCGTCGCGGGCGCCGCCGACCTCGCCGGCGCGCTGGTGTCGATGACGCGGGACCTGCGGATCCTCACCACGAGCCGCGCGCCGCTCGGGCTGTCGTCGGAGTCGGTGTACCCGCTGCCCGCGCTGGACCCGGCGACGTCGGCCGAGCTGTTCCGCCGGCGGGCGCACGCGGCGCGGCCCGGCGCCGCGCTGCCCGCCGGCGCGGTGGAGGAGCTGTGCCGCCGCCTGGACGGGCTGCCGCTCGCGATCGAGCTGGCGGCGGCGCGCGTCCGCGTCATGTCCGTGCCCGAGATCGCCCGCGGCCTGGACGACCGGTTCGCCCTGCTGCGCGGCAACGCGCGCGACGCGCCGTCCCGGCACCGGACCATGCGCGCGGTCGTGGACTGGAGCTGGAACCTCCTCTCCCCGCACGGCCGGGCGGCCATGCGGGCGCTGTCGGTCTTCCCCGGGGGCTTCACCGCGGACGCGGCCCGCCACGTCCTGGACGGCGGCGACGCGCTGGAGGTCCTGGAGGACCTCGTCGACCAGTCCCTCCTGGAACCCGTCGAGGGCGCCCCCGGGACGCGCTTCCGGATGCTGGAGAGCGTCCGCGAGTTCAGCGCGGCCCACCGGGAGGCCGAGGGGGAGACCGGCCGCGCGGTGGGCGGCCTGCTCGCCTGGGCGGGGGAGTTCGGCGCGGCGCACCACGACGCGCTGTTCGGCGCCGACCCGTTCGCGCGCGTCGAACGCGTGCGGGCCGAGCAGGACAACCTCCAGCAGGCGCTCCGCCACGGCCTCGACCGACGGGACGGCCCGGCCGTCGCGGCGGTGGCCGCCCTCCTCGGCGGGCTGTGGACCCTGGAGGCGGCCTACACCCGGCTGGCCGCCATGGCGGCGGAGACCGCCGGGCTCCTGAGCCGCCTGCGCCCCGGCCCCGGGGACGTCGAGGTCACGCGGACGGCGCTGACGCTCAACGTGCTCGCGACGGGCCTGGTCCAGGGGCCGCAGGCGACCCGCACGCTCGTCGCCCTGCGCCGCCTCCCGCCCGCGCCGCCGGAAGGCCTCGTCCCCGCGATGGCGACCGTGCTGGCCGCCCTGCCGGAGATCCTCGCGCCCGGCGGCTCCGTCCTGGAGGAGCTGTGCGGCCGGGACGAGCCGCTCGTCGCCGCCATCGCGAACTGCGCCGCCGGATACATCCGCGAACGGGACGGGGACGTGGCGGGCGCGCTCGCGGCGACCGAGGCGATGATCGGGGTCGGCTGCTCGCCGGACATCCCCTGGTGCCGGCTGCTCGCCCACTCGCGGCTCAGCGAACTGCTGATGCAGCTCGACCAGGCCGACCGGGCCCTGCACCATCTGCGGATATCGATGGAGCTGCTGGAGCGGTACCGGTGGCCCGACATGTTCGGGCTGATGTGGGCGCTCGCCTCGGCCCACGTCGCGCTGGGCGAGTACGACGAGGCCGAGCGGTGGCTCGACCAGTCGCTGGTCCACGGGCCGGACGAGTCCTTCGGCACGGCCTCCTTCAACCTGGGAGCGCGCGCGGAGATCGCCCTCGGCCGCGGCGACGCCGACACCGGTCTGCGCCTCTGGCGGGAGGCGGTGGAGCGGCTCGCCGCCGAGGACGGCCCGATGGCGCCGACCGGACTCGACCCGTGGACGCTGGAGGCCCACTGCGTCACCGTCGTCGCGCACGCCCGGCACGGGCGCGTCGACCTGGTCGAGGACATCGTCGCCGGGCTCCCCGCCAAGCTGGCGGCGCTGGCCGACGGCCCGCCGTTCCCGATGCCCGCCTTCTACATGGACCTGCCGGTCACCGGCGGTCTGCTGCTCGCGCTCGCCATGGTCGACCTGGCCCGTCCCGGCGCCGCGCCGGACGTCCGCAGGCGGGCGGCGCGGGCGATCGCGCTGGCGCGGCGCCTCCACCACGTCCGGTCGTTCCAGCCGACGATGTCCTCGGCGGCGGCCGGCCGCGCCGCCGAGGACGCCGACGGGCCGGCGTACTCCGACGCGGTGTCGGAGTACGCCGGCCTGGGCCGTGCGGAGCTGCTGGCCGCCGCCCGCGAGCTCGCGCGCGGGTTCTCGCGGGACCGGCGGGGCTAGCGGGGCGCCTTCCGGTCGAACAGCACCTTGGAGCAGGCGTAGCCGACGACGGCGAGGCCGGCGCACCACGCGACGGACACCGCCGCGTCCTGCCCGCTCGGGGTGCCGGTCAGCAGCCCCCGCAGCGTCTCGATCATCGGGGTGAACGGCTGGTACTCCGCGAACCACCGGACCCCGGCCGGCATCGACTCCGGCGGGACGATCGTGCTGCCGACGAACGGCAGGAACTGGATGATCAGCGGCGTGTTGCTCGCGCCCTCCGGGTTCTTGGCCAGCAGCCCGAGCATGACCGCGACCCAGGTCAGCGCGAACGTGAGCAGCACCAGCAGGCCGGCGGCCGCGAGCCAGTCCACCGCGCCGCCGCTCGTCCGGAATCCCATCGCGACCGCGGCGGCGACCACGGCGGCCGTGCTCAGCAGCGTCTGGATCATGCTGCCCGCGACATGCCCGGTGAGCAGCGACGACCGCGAGATCGGCATCGTCCGGAACCGGTCGACGATGCCCTCGGTCATGTCCACGCAGACCGACACCGACGTCGCCATGCAGCCGGACGCGACGGCCATCAGGATGATCCCCGGGGCGACGTACTGGATGTAGTCGCCCTTGGCCGCGCCGCCGACGCCCTCCCCGAGCGCGTTGCCGAACACGCCGACGAACAGCAGCATGATCATGATCGGCATCATCATCCCGCCGATCGTCAGCGACGGGTAGCGCAGCGCGTGCCGCAGGTTGCGGCGCAGCATCGTCGCGGAGTCGGCCGCCGCGTGCGTGAGCGTGGTCATCGCGAGGTCACCTTCTCGTGGTCCGTGCCCGTGAGGGCGAGGAAGACGTCGTCGAGGTCGGGGGTGTGCACGGACAGTTCGGCGACCTCGACCGAGGCGGCCTCCAGCCGTCCGAGCAGCGTCCGCAGGGAGGCGACGCCGCCGTCCCCGGGCACCTGGAGGGCGAGCGAGTCGTCGTCCCGCGTCACCGAGCCGAGCGTCCGCGCCGCCGCGTCGAGCGCCGCCAGGTCGGCGAACCGCAGCCGGACGTGCCCGCCCGGGACGAGCCGCTTCAGCTCCTCCGAGGTCCCCTCGGCGACGAGCCGTCCGCCGTCCAGGACCGCGATCCGGTCCGCGAGGTGGTCGGCCTCCTCCAGGTACTGCGTGGTCAGGAAGATCGTCACGCCGCTCCTGACCAGGCCGCGGATGAGCTCCCACATGGTCCGGCGGCTGCGCGGGTCGAGCCCGGTCGTCGGCTCGTCCAGGAAGATGATCTGCGGGGCGCCGATCAGCGTCATCGCGATGTCGAGCCGCCGCCGCATCCCGCCCGAGTACGTGCCGGCCTTCCTGCCGGCCGCCTCCACCAGGTCGAACCGCTCCAGCATCTCGTCGGCGGCCCTCCGCCCGGCGGCCTTGCCGAGCCGGTGCAGGTCCGCCATGAGGATCAGGTTCTCCCGCCCCGTCAGCAGCCCGTCCACGGCCGAGTACTGCCCGGTCACGCCGATCGCCCGGCGCACCCCGTCGGGGTCCGTCCGCAGGTCCCGTCCCGCGACACTGGCCTCGCCGCCGTCCGCGCGGAGCAGCGTGGAAAGGATGCGCACCGCCGTCGTCTTCCCGGCGCCGTTCGGCCCGAGCAGCGAGTAGACCGTCCCGCGCGGCACCTCGAAGTCGATCCCGTCGAGGACGGTCGTGTCCCCGAACGCCTTGCGCAGCCCGGTCACCTGGATGGCCGTCTGCCGTGCCTCGATGTTCATGCCCCGAAGCGTGCGCGCCCCCGGCTTCAGCCCGCTTTCACCCCGGTTTCGACCAGTCCGGGCGGCTGAAAGTCACCAGGCCAGAGGCAGCGTGTCCAGCCCCAGGACGAGGCTCGCGTGCTCCAGGGGCTCGGCGCCGGGGGCGACGCGGTAGTCCGGTATCCGGGCGTGCCATTCGCGCAGCGCGATCTGGAGTTCGAGCCGGGCCAGGTGCGCGCCGAGACAGCGGTGCGGTCCCGCGCCGAAGGCGAGGTGGCGGGCCGGCGGACGGTCGATGTCGACGGTGGAGGCGGCGGGCACGGCGCGGGGGTCGCGGGTCGCCATGCCGGTCGGCAGCATGACCATCTCCCCCGCCTTCATCGGGCAGCCGCGCACCTCGACGTCGCGGGTGAGCTTGCGGGCGGGCAGGACGGGCGCGTAGACGCGGAGGAACTCCTCGATCGCGTCCGGCACGACGTCGGGGTCGGAGGCGATGCGGGCACGGTCGGCGTCCTCCCTCGCCAGATGCCAGAAGATGTAGGACAGCTGGGCGGCGACGGTGTCGAGACCTGCGAGGAAGAGCAGGACGCACAGCTGGAGCAGCTCGTCGTCGGTGACGGGCCGCCCGTCGACGGCGAACCCGGTCGCGGCGCTGACCAGGTCTTCGCGCGGACGGGCGCGGCGGTCCCGGATCAGTTCGCCGAGGCAGGCCGTCAGCGCCCCCATGGCCTCGGCCCGGCCGCCGGTGGAGGGCCGCGAGTGCAGGATGGCGCGCTCCCACCCGAGGAACTCCTCCAGCCGCTCGGTCGGCAGGCCGACGAGCTCCAGGAAGATGGCGGTGGGGAAGAGGCGCGCGAAGTCGGTGACGAAGTCGCAGGAGCCGCGGGACGCGAAACCGTCGATCAGGGCGGCGCAGTGCCGGGTGATCCGCTCCCGGAGCACGGCGGCGGCGACGGGGGTGAAGAACGGCCGCAGTAACCGCCGCCACGTCGTGTGCAGCGGCGGGTCCAGCATGACCGGGATCCACTGGTGCGCCGGGTCGGGATCGATGACGGCGATCGCGCGGCTGGAGAACGTCCCCGGGTCCTGGAAGGCGGCGAGGATGTCGTCGTACCGCGTCAGCACCCAGAACCCCGGCCCGGCGGTGCTGCGGAACGCCGGATGCGTCTCCCGCAGCTCGTCCATCCGCGCGTGGGCCGTCCCGGCGGGCCGCGGCCCGGCGAACGGGTCGAAGTCCACCTGCGGGCCGCCTGCCTCGCCGCGTTCCGTCCCGTCCCGCATCACGGCCTCCCCACGGAGTGTGTCCCGCTGGCCAGGATGACACGCCTCGTCCGGGACGGCCCCCCGTCAGGAGGAGGACAGTTCAGCGGCGAAGAGGACCCGGACGCGGGACCAGGAGTCGACCGACCCCCGTCGTAGATCAACTCGGGGGATCCTACGTCGACGGCGCGGGTTTCGGCGCGGGACGGGCGTAAGTGGCGGTGATGAGGAGCGCCAGGAGCGCGGCCGTCAGGAGGAGGGTCCCCGGGATGCCCAGGGCGGGTGCGGCGAAGATCGTGAGGAACACCAGGACGGCCGTGGCGACGAGGAACCCCGGATGCGTGTTCATGCGCCGCATCGGGGCGTGCAGCGCCCACAGCATGACCAGCACGACGGCGACGGGGACGGCGACGGAGGCGGCCACCAGCCGGGCGCCCGCCTCGATGTGATGACCGGAGGAGGCCACCGCGGTCTCCAGGCCGGCGCCGAGGGCGGCGAGCGCGGCGAAGACGAAGTAGTGGCCGTATCCCCAGAGGAAGGACCGGTCGCGGCGCCGTTCCAGGCCCTCGCCCGCCGGCTCGGAGAAGTAGATCCACCAGATCGCGAACAGGATGGCGAGCCCGGCGAGGGCGATCGTGACGAGCTCGCCGCCCACGCCGCGCTTCACGGCGTCCTGCACCGCGTTCGTGGAGGCGAGCACGCTCTCCCCCAGCAGGATGATGGTGAACAGCCCGTACCGCTCGGCGATGTGGTGGGGGTGCCAGGTCGTCATGCCGGGCCGCTCCGCGACCGGCGGGACGGCCAGGTCGAGCGCCGCGCAGACGAAGAACACCCACATCGGGCCCTGGTCCGGCAGGGCGAGCCGCGCCACCCAGAACACCTGGACGACGGACAGGCCGATCGCGTACCGCAGGGCCGTGGCCCGGCCCTCGGGATGCGCGGCGGCCGCGCGCAGCCAGAGGGCGACGAGGCCGACCCGCATGACGAGGTAGCCGATCGTGACGGTGGTGAAGTCTCCGTCGAACGCGTCGGGGACCCCGGCCGCGAGGACGAGGACGCCCGCCATCTGCACGAACGTCAGGAGCCGGTACGGGACGTCGTCGGTGTCGTAGGCGGAGGCGAACCACGTGAAGTTCATCCACGCCCACCAGATCGCGAAGAACGTCATGAGGAACGGCGCGAGCGAGTCGCCCACGTGGCCGCTCTCGACGGCGTGGGCGAACCGTCCGGCGGCCTGGGAGACCGCCGCGACGAACGTCAGGTCGAAGAGCAGTTCGAGGGGGCTGGAGACGCGGTGGGGTTCGCCCAGGTCGCGAGCGACCATGCGGCTGCGGAGCGGCATGGCGCACACTCTAGGGCCGCCCACGGCCGGTCAGAGAAAGGCGGGGCCCCGGCGCAGCAGCGTCTCGTAGAGCATGTGCTGGACGTTCTCACGCACATGGTCGGTGATCTCGAAGACCGTCATGGGGTCGTCGGCGGCGTCCGCGTCGTAGCCGTCCAGCGTCATCGGCTCGCCGAACCGGATCACCCACTTGGACGGGAGCGGGACGAGCCCGGCGGGGCCGAGCAGCGGGAACGTCGGCGTGATCGGGAAGTAGGGGAGGCCGAGGAGGCGGGCCAGCGGACGCAGGTCGGCGATCTTGGGGTAGATCTCCTCGGCGCCGACGATGGCGCAGGGCACGATCGGGACCCCGGCGCGCAGCGCGGTGCCGACGAAGCCGCCGCGGCCGAAGCGCTGGAGCTTGTAGCGCTCGGAGAAGGGCTTGCCGACGCCCTTGAAGCCCTCGGGGAAGACGCCGACCAGCTCGCCCTTGGCGAGCAGGCGGGCGGCGTCGGCCTGGCAGGCGAGCGTGTGGCCGGCCTTGCGGGACAGATGACCGAGCAGGGGGATCTGGTAGACGAGGTCGGCGCCGAGGAGGCGGACCTGCCGGCCGGCGTGGTCGTGCAGGGCGACCGACAGCATGAGCGCGTCGAGAGGGATCGTGCCGGAGTGGTTGGCCACGAGGAGGGCGCCGCCCTCGGGGATGTTGTCCAGCCCGTCGAGCTCGACGCGGAACCAGTGCTCGTAGAGGGCGCGGGCCAGCGGCAGCAGGACGGTGGAGTTGAACTCGGGGTCGTAGCCGAACTCGTCGATCTCGTACTCGCCCGTCAGCCGGCGCCGCAGGAACGCCAGCCCGGACGCCAGGGCCTGCTCGAACCCGCCGCGCTCGGGCGGCCGGTCGTCGCCGGGCGGTTCCCCGCCCGGGGCGTCCTCGCGGACCGAGGCGAGCCGGATGACCTGCGCGCCCTCGTCGTCCCCGGGGTGCGCGTCGTCCATCATCTCGGCTCTCCTCTCAGGCGGGTCCAAACGGGTCAGGTCCGTCCCAGCAGGGCCGTCAGGCCGCCGCGGACGAAGCCGCGGGCGGCGGCGAAGTCGGCGAAGGCGGCCTCGGAGCTGTACTTCGGGTGCCACGCCAGCTCGCGCTCCAGCGCGGTGGTGTCGAGGACCCGGCCGTAGGTCAGCCAGCGCAGCAGCTCGGGCGAGAACCCCGACAGGCCCGCGAAGCGGCGCCCCATGTCGCCGAGGACCGCGATGGACGGCGACGGGACCGGCAGGTAGGGCCGCCCGGCCCGGCGCAGGGCCTGCGACAGCAGCAGCACGCCGTCCCCGGCGACGTTGTAGCAGCCGGGGTGGTCCTCGACCGTCATGCGCCGCAGCACCTCGACGCCGTCGTCCTCGTGGACGAACTGCAGCCGCGGGTCGAACCCGAGCACGGTCGGGACGACCGGGAGGCGCAGGTACCGGGTGAGGGGCGAGTCGACGCCGGGCCCGAGGAAGTTCGCGAACCGCAGCACCGACACGGCCAGGTCGGAGCGTCGCCGCATCAGCCCGCGAACGTAGCCCTCGACCTCGACGGCGTCCTTGGCGTAGCCGGACCTGGGCGCCTCGACGGGCTCGTCCCGCTCGGTGAACACGGCCGGGTCCATCGGAGAGGAGCCGTAGACGGCGGCCGACGACCGGACGACCAGCTTGCGCATGTCGGGCGAGCGCTGGCAGGCCGCGAGGAGCTGCATCGTCCCGATGACGTTCAGCTCCTTGACCTTCGCCCGCGGAACCGACGAGGACGTCACCAGGTTGAGGTGCACCACCGTGTCCACCGCGGCCGACGAGATGATCTTTGCGATGCCGGGCGTGCGGATGTCGACCCGGACGAACTCGGTGCGGCCGAGCGACTCGGCCGGCGGCACCGTGTCCACCCCGATGACACGCTCGATCCCCGGGTCGGCTTGCAGGGTGTTCGCGACCCGCGCCCCCAGGAAACGGGAGACGCCCGTGACGAGGACGACACGGGCCGCGGCGGCGGGCATGGACGACACTGGGCCCTACCCCTTCACGGCTGGACGGCCGGTGTGGTCGCTACTTCTTGTTGCGGCGCTGGATGCGCGTCTTCTTCAGAAGCTTGCGGTGCTTCTTCTTGGCCATCCTCTTGCGGCGCTTCTTGATGACAGAGCCCACGGAACCTCGCTCGGAGTCTCGGGTGATGTGCAGGAGACCTGCGTGCCGCCGGAGAGCGAGTCTCGGTAGGCGCGCACGGTCCGAGGCCCCAGGGTACCGCTGCGTGGGTGGAGATCATGCCGCGGCCTGCCCCGCGGCCCGGGGACGACCGGCGCGGACGGCGGCCGGCACCGCGCGTCGCACGGCGCCGGGCACCGTCCCTTCCGGGCGGGCGTGGCCGCCGGCCATCGCCCGTCCGTTCGGTGTCCGGACCGCTCTGCCGGTCCTCGTCCTTCTTCCCCAGCTTCGGGACGGCCCCTCGGGGCCCTCCCGACGCCCCCTGCGCGGCCGGGTGCTGAGTTCGCGGCGGGGTCATGCCCCGCCCCTACCCGTTATCCGGCTTCGATGTACGCGTCGCGCAGGTAATCGTGGACGGCCTGCTCGGGAACCCGGAACGAGCGGCCCACGCGGATCGCGGGGAGCTCGCCCGAGTGGACGAGGCGGTAGACGGTCATCTTGGACACCCGCATCACCGCCGCCACTTCGGCGACGGTCAGGAACCTGACCTCACTGAGAGGTCGCTCGCCTGAGGTCATCGGACGCCCTCTTCCACACGTGCCGCGCACCGGCCCTTCGGGTGACTTTGATCACGCACGTGTACTTCCTCCAGCGTAAATCGCGTACCGGCAGTCGCAAGAGGGGAGTTCCGCACATTTCCGTACCCGACCTGACCCCGGGGATACAGTGCTGATTCCTTACAGAGGGTGGACGCGACGGCACCGCGCGTGTCGCGACGAAAATTTGTCAACCAAAACCACGAAACGACCTTCGGTTCCGCAGCGTCAGATGCCTCTCGGCAAGCCCATGCGCCCCGTTACGGCAACCCTGTCACAGGGCGTGACAGGCGAGCGGTCGCCACCCAGGCGTCCCCACGGAGTAAGCCTCCGGATCGGGGGCTCAGCCGGACGGCCGCAGGCCCGCGCGATCAAGGATGTAGGCGGTCAGGGGCGCGTAGTGGGGCGCGGAGACGCCGTCGTCGAGCGGGACCACCACGTCGATCTTGCCTTCGGCGGCCCCGGCGAACAGGGCCGGGTCGTTACAGTCCGCGAACCCCACGGTGTCGATGCCCGCCTGCCCGGCCGCTCCGGCCCACCCGTGGTCGGCGATGGCCAGATCCGGCCAAGTATGTGGTTTAGCTTCCACATTTTCCCCGAACCCGCTATCGGCCAGCTCGCTGAGCATGGCCTCCATCGGGCGCGAGTCGTGCGTGTGGTGCGTGCGGAGGTCCTCGCCCTCCAGCATCGCGACGCCCGGGGCGGCGTAGACGATGCGGCGCAGCTCCGAGCCGCCGTACCCGGCGTCGACCTCGTAGGTCCAGCCGGCCGCGGGCGTCAGCACCCGGCAGCCCGCCTCCTCCAGCGCCCGCGCGACCGCCTGGTACAGCGGCGTCAGCGTGGACGGATGCCCGGTCGCGAGGAGCACGCTCTCCCCGCGCCGGGCCGCGAGGCCGATGCGCTCCCCCATCGCCTCCAGCGTGTCGAGCGTGATCTCGGGATCGATGGTGTCGTCCCCGTACAGGTGCATCGGATCGGGGTGGACGCCGCACCGCTCCACCATCATCTCCAGCACGGACCGCTCCGACCACGAAGGCTTCAGCTCCAGGCCGAACTGGTAGTACGGGTTGCCGTTGGCCATCCGCCGGTAGTGCAGCAGGTTGTTCTGGCGCGGCGTGGCCACGTCGCCGGCGATCATCGTCCGGACGAGGTGGGCGCGCAGCTCGTCCCTGGTCGGCGCCGGGCCTCCGGACGCCGGAGCGGGCCGGTTCACTCGTCGGTCATCGGGTCGAGGCCGTGCTCGGGGAACACCGCGCGGCGCGTCGCCAGGACCGCCTGGTCCACGGGGCTGCCGGGGTCGTACCCGTCTCCCCACCTGCTGATCTCCACCGTCTCCGTCCCGTCCGTCATGCGGCGCGGGGCGATCTCCTCGGTCCGCTGCCGGACGAACTCGCGCCAGTCGTCCGGGGTCGCGGTGCCCGGCGGGACGGGGCCGCCCGCCGCCTCGGCGAGCAGGTGCGTCCACGCCCGCGGGACGACCTGCACCAGCTCGTAGCCGCCGCCGCCGGTGAGGACCCACCGGCCGCCGGCCGTCTCGTGCGCCAGCCGGTGCAGCATCGCGTACGCCGTCCGCTGCCCGTCCACGCTGAGGATCAGATGGGCGAGCGGGTCGAGCGCGTGGCCGTCGGCGCCCTGCTGGGTGACGAGGACGTCCGGGCGGAACCGGCGCAGCAGCGGCGGGACGATCGCCTCGAACGCGCGCAGCCACGGCCGGTCGCCGGTGCCGGGCGGGAGCGAGATGTTGACCGAGGTGCCGTCCGCGCCGGTCTCGTCGGGGAAGCCGGTGCCGGGGAACAGCGTCCGCGGCGACTCGTGGAGGCTGATCGTCAGCACGCGCGGGTCGTCGTAGAAGGCGGCCTGGACGCCGTCGCCGTGGTGGACGTCGATGTCGACGTACGCGACGCGCTCGGCCCCGTTCTCCAGGAGCCACGCGATCGCGACGGCCGGGTCGTTGTAGACGCAGAACCCGCTGGCGGCGTCGCTCAGCGCGTGGTGCAGACCGCCCGAGATGTTCGCGGCGTGCTCGGCGCGGCCCGTCCACACCGCCTCGGCGGCGGCCACCGACGCGCCCGCGACCAGGGCGGACGCCTCGTGCATGCCGAGGAACACCGGGTTGTCGGGGGTGCCGAGGCCGTGCCCGAGCTCCGGCAGCCCGGTGGCGCCGGAGTGCTTGACCGCCGCGATGTAGGACTCCTCGTGGACGAGCCGGAGCAGCTTGTCGTCCGCGGCCTCGAACGCCGAGACCCGCACGTTCGGGCGGTCCAGGACGCCGAGCCCGCGGGCGAGCGCCATCGTCAGCTCGACCCGCACGGGGTTCATGGGATGGCCGGGGCCGAAGTCGTAGGAGATGAGCCGCTCGTCCCAGAAGATCTCCAGGCCGCAGTTCTCGGGACCGGCGGACTGGGACGAATCGGAACTGCTCATGACCTCACGGTATCGCGCAGGGCATGTGACCTGGCCCACAGGCTCCCGCCCCGCGACGCCCCGCCCCGAGCCCGCCGCCGCAACATATCTGTGACGTGAGTTACATGCCGGAAACGGGCATACATCCGTCAGGCAGATATCTCCTCCGGGGGGTGCAAATGGACGGCGACCCGAGCGTTCGAAGCCGAGCGATCAGCAACGCGCTCCGTCTGAGCGTCCGCCCGTTCCTGCACTACATGCCCGGCCACGCGACGAGCATCCGCACCGCGCGCTCGACGGTGGACGCCGCGTCCCTGCTGCTGCGGCACAGCCCGAACGTGCGGGTCGAGTCGCTGAACGCCCCCGCGCCCGGGGACGACGGCGGCCTCCCGGTCAGGGGCGAGTGGATCGTTCCGCGCGACGCCGCGGAGGAGAACGCCCCCGGCGCCGTCCTCTACCTGCACGGCGGCGGCTACGTCTTCTGCTCGCCCCGCACCCACCGCCCCATCACCTCGCGGCTCGCGCTCGACACGGGCCTGCCGATCCTCGCCCCCCGGTACCGGCTCGCGCCCGAGCACCCGTTCCCGGCGCCGCTGGAGGACGCCGTCGCCGCCTACCGCTGGCTGCTCGCGCGGGGCGTGCCGGCGTCCGGCATCGTCCTCGCGGGCGACTCGGCGGGCGGGCACCTGTCCGCCGCGCTGACCGGCGAGCTGTGCCGCCAGGGCCTGCCGGGCCCGGCGGGGCTCATGCTGTTCTCCCCGTGGGTCGACCTGACCTGCGAGCTGTCGATGGGCGCGCAGAGCCGCGCCCGCGACCCCTACATCAGCGCGTCGTCGGCGCGCCGGGTCGCCCGCCTCGTCGTCGGTCCGACCGGGTTCGCGGACCCGCGGCTGGCCCTGCTGACCTGCGCCTGGAACGACATGCCGCCCGTCCTCATCCAGGTCGGCGGCGCCGAGGTCCTGCGCACCGAGGCCGAGGCGTTCGCCGACGCCCTGCGCCGCGCCGGCGCCCACTGCGACCTCCAGATCTGGAAGGGGCAGATGCACGTCTTCCAGATCCTGAACCGCGTCCTCCCGGAGGCGAGCGCCGCCATGCGGGACGCCGCCCACTTCGTCCGGACCGTCACGGGCGGGACGGGCAAGCACCCCCGGGCGAGGAAGCGCTCCAAGGCCGCCTAGTCCCGGCGGTCCGGCCGCTTCGCCAGGAGTCCGGCCAGCAGAGCGGCCGCGTGGTCGGCCATGAAGCGCGGGACCCGCGCCCTGAGCAGCGCCCTGTGCAGGGCGGACGCCGGGAGCGGCATCTCGCTCGGACGTTCGCGCCGTTCATCCATCCGGGCCCCCAGAACTCCAAGATCAAATCGATGGTAGCCGGGTGCCGCCGGCCATGCCGCCGAAATAGTGATCTTTTCCTACGCCCCGCACGGACCTCGTCACGCTCAGTCCGCATCGCGCGGCGTCACTCCGCAGGCTTCTCGCTCGGCGCGCCCTTTCGCTTCCCGCGTTCGCGGCTCCGGGTCAGAAGCGGCCGGCGGGCTCGGGGTCGAGGGTCTCGTCGCCCGCGCGGCGGCCGCGTCCGGCGGTGAGGAAGCCCACCAGCGCGGCCAGCGCCGCGCCGCCCTCGCCGGCGAGGCTGATCGTCTTCTCGAGGTACCAGACGGGTTCGTGCATGTCCGGCAGCGGGCCGAGCGCGCCCGCGTCGACGTAGTGGTAGAGCACGACGGCGCCCGCCGCACTGGCCGCGACGAGGAAGGCGAGCGCGTACGCCCAGCGGGTCGCGTAGGTCAGGACGATCACCGCGACCACCCCGGCGACCGCGGCCTGGAGGCGGAACAGCAGGTCACCGTCGATGGAGCCGCCCCGCACGAAGGCCATGTCGGGCGCGAACTTCCAGTGCACGATCGCGTCGGCCGCCAGCCCGGCGGCGACGATCAGGCGGATGATGAGTCCCATACCTCTTACACGGACGCGGCCGCGGCCCGGCTCAACGCTCCGCGCGATCACGGGGCGCCGTCACGGCGTCAGCCGCTCGCGAGCTCGCGTCCCCGGTTGCGGGCCGCCTCGATGGCCTCCAGGACGGCGGCCCTGACGCCGTGCCGCTCCAGCTCGCGGATCGCCGAGATCGTCGTCCCGCCCGGGGACGTCACGGCCTCGCGCAGCAGCACCGGGTGCTCCCCGGAGTCGCGGAGCATGATCGCGGCGCCGACCGCCGACTGGATGACCATCTCCAGCGCGGCGGCGCGCGGCATGCCGAGCAGGATGCCCGCGTCCACCATCGCCTCGACGAGGTAGTAGAAGTACGCCGGCCCGCTGCCGGACAGGGCGGTGGCGCCGTCCTGGAGCGACTCGGGGATGCGCAGCACCTTGCCGACCGGCGACAGCAGCTCCTCGGCCAGCTTCAGGTGCTCCTCGCCCGCGTGCGACCCGGGCGAGATGACGCTCATCGCCTCGTCCACGTGGACGGGCGTGTTCGACATGACGCGGACGACCGGCACCCCCTCCGGCAGCCGCGCCTCGACGAACCCCGTCGTGATGCCCGCCGCCATCGAGATCACCAGCCGGCCGGGCGGCACGTGCCGGCCGACCTCGTCCAGCAGGGCCCCCATGTCCTGCGGCTTCACCGCGAGAACCAGGGTCTCGGCCGTCGCGGCGGCCTCCGCGTTCGGCACGACCTCGACGCCGTAGCGCTCCCGCAGCAGCGCCCCCCGCTCCTCCCGGCGCGCGGTGGCGATCAGCTCGGACGGGCGGCGGCCGGCCCGGAGCACTCCGGACAGCAGCGCCTCGCCCATCTTCCCGGCACCCAGAATCGCGATCATCGACATACCTTGACGTGGGGTTCCAAACGACCGGTCCAGCCTATCGCCGGGCCGGTCTGCGCCGCCCGGCGACCGGCCGCGGGGCCGCTCCCGGGTCCGTGCCCTAGGACCGCCCCATGAGGGAGCGCATGAAGAAGCGCAGGTTGGCGGGCCGCTCGGCGAGCCGCCGCATGAAGTACTGGTACCACTCGCGGCCGTAGGCGACGTAGACGCGGACCTGCGCGCCCTCCGCGGCGAGGCGCCGCTGCTCCTGCGGGCGGATCCCGTAGAGCATCTGGTACTCGAAGGTGTCGTCGTCGCGGTCGTACAGCACCGCCAGCGCACCGGCGACCTCGATGAGCCGGGGGTCGTGCGTGGCCAGCATCGGGTACCCCTTGCCTGCCATCAGCACCTTCATGCACCGCACGTACGACCTGTCGACCTCCTCCTTGTCGGTGAAGGCGACCGCCGCGGGCGCCGCGTAGGCGCCCTTGCACAGCCTCACTCGCGACCCCTCGTAGGCCAGTTCCGCGCAGTGTTCCTCTGCCCGACGCAGATACGCCTGGACGACCGCGCCCACGTCCGGGTAGTCCCGCCGCAGTTCGTGGACGGCTCGCAGCGTCGTGTCGACGGCCGTGTGCTCCTCCATGTCGAGGGTGACCGTCGTGCCGGCCGAGCGGGCGGCGGCGCACACCCGCCGCGCGTTCTCCAGGGCGAGTCCTTCGTCGAAGGTCCGCCCGATGGCCGACAGCTTGAGCGACACCTCGGCGCGCGTCCCGAACCCGGCGGTGCCCAGCCGTCCCAGAAGCTCGACATAGTGCGCGGCGTTCGCCTCGGCGCGGCCCTCGTCGTGCGTGTCCTCGCCGAGGACGTCCAGGCTGACGAGCAGGCCCTCGCCGATCAGCCCGGCCGTGACGCGCAGGGCGTCGTCGATCGTCTCACCGGCGACGAAGCGGCGGACCACGTCGCCGGTGAACGGCGCGGTCTCCACCACTCTGCGCGCGCCTCCGCTGCGCGACGCGACCAGCAACGCCTGACGAAGCACTGTGCGAACCCCTCGTCCCCTGGGCCTACCGTTCCAGGTTATGCCGCCGGGGCTCCGGGCTCACGACACGGTGCCGAGGCTGTTCCCGGCGCCGTACTGCTGCACGTACTCCTTCATCCGCGCGGTCTTGACCGCCTCGAAGAGGGCCTTCGCCTTCGCCCCGTCCAGGAACACGACGCTCTGCCGCTTGCGCATGCCGGTGCCCTTGTGCGGCAGCGTCATGAACATCACGTCGGACGCGCGGACGCTGCGCATGCTGAGCGCCAGCGAGCGCAGGTCGCCCGCCGACACCCCCTCGTCCACGCTGATCGACTTGGTGAGCGCCGACAGGAACCGGTCGAGCTTGAGCGGGTTGGTGAGCGTGCCCCGGTCGGCGGCCTGCTTGGCGAGCGCGCCGAGGAACGCCTGCTGCCGCTTGATCCGGTCGAAGTCGCCGTTCGGCAGGTTGTAGCGCTGCCGGACGAACAGCAGCGCGTCCTCGCCGTTCAGCTTCTGCCGTCCCGCCTCCCAGCGCTTCTTGCGCGCCGGGTCGTACACGCCCTGCTTGATGTTGACCGTGACGCCGCCGAGCGCGTCCGTCATCGACTTGAAGCCCTCGAAGTCGATCGCCCCGTAGTGGTCGATGCGGATGCCGGTGAGGTTCTCCATGGTCTCGATCAGCAGCTTCGGCCCGCCGAACGAGAACGCCGCGTTGATCTTCTGCGGCCCGTAGCCGGGGATCTCCACCCACGAGTCGCGCGGGAAGGAGACGATGTAGGCCTTCTTCCGGTCCGCCGGCAGGTGCAGCAGCATGATCGTGTCGGTGCGCTGCTGCCCCGGCTTCCAGACCTGGTTGCCCTCGCCGGTCGTCGCGTCGGCCCGCGAGTCCGAGCCGACGAGCAGCCAGTTCTCCGTCCCCTCGACGTTCGCGCCCGGGCGGTTCGGGGAGTCGTCCGGCATCACGCCCTTGAGCCGGTCGATGTTGCCGTTGTAGGACGACTGCCGCTGCCACGCCAGCCCGCCGAGCCCGGCCACGACCAGCGCCACGAACACCCCGACCGCGATCAGGACGCGGGGCCACCGCCGCCTGCGCCGCGTCTCGCCGCCGCCGTCCGGGCCGCCGCCCCAGAACGCGGCGTCGGCGTCCGGCTCCGGGGCCTGCGGTGCCCCCGGCGCCCCGGGCCCCGCGGGCTCGGGCGCCCCCTCGTCGGGCCTCGGGGGCACCGGAGAGCCGTGAAGATCTGGGGAGGTCATGGCGCGAAGCTACCAGCAGCACCCGGCAGGGATGGCCGACTTCGGCCCACCTGTCCGGTTGCGGCGCAACGGGGCGTCCGTGTAAACCCGGCTCCCCGTTCGCGGGTCGCTCACCCGCTCCGGCGGCGGAGCGTGACCGCCCCGAGCAGCAGGGCGACCACCACGAAGCCGGCGATCACGGAGACGTCCAGGGCCAGGGTGCCGGTGAAGTCGGGGCTGGAGCTGATCTCCTGCATGCCCTCGACCGCGTAGGACAGCGGAAGCACGTCCGCGATCGCCTGCAGCCAGGACGCCATGTCCGCGCGCGGGACGATCAGGCCGCAGAGCAGCAGCTGCGGCAGGACGAACGCCGGCATGAACTGGACGGCCTGGAACTCGGTCCGGGCGAACGCGCTGGCGAACAGCCCGAGGGCCATGCCGAGCAGCGCGTCCAGCAGGGAGACCAGGACCAGGGACGCCAGCGAGCCGCTCAGGTCGAGGCCGAGCCACGTCAGCGAGACGGCCAGCACCACGGCGACCTGGACGAGCGCCAGCAGGCCGAAGGCCAGCGCGTAGCCGAGCAGCAGGTCGAGCTTGCCGAGCGGCATCGTCATCAGCCGTTCGAGGGTGCCGCCGGTGCGCTCGCGGAGGGTGGCGACGCTGGCCACGACGAACATGACGATGAAGGGGAACAGGCCGAGCAGCATGGGCCCGATCCGGTCGAACACCATCGGCTGGTCGAACACGTACCGCAGCAGGACCATCAGCAGCGTCGGCACGCCGATCAGCAGGGCGAGCGTGCGGTGGTCGTGCTTGAGCTGCGCCAGGATGCGCCGCATCGTGGCGAAGGTGATCGCGGTGCTCATGACGGGCTCCCGGCCCTCTCGTGGATCAGGTGGAGGAACGCCTCTTCGAGGTCGGCGGCGCCGGTGCGCGAGCGCAGGCCGTCCGGGGTGCCGTCGGCGAGGACCGCGCCCTCGCGCATCAGCAGCAGCCGGTCGGTGCGCCCCGCCTCGTCCATGACGTGGCTGGACACGACCAGCGTGGCGCCCCGTTCGGCGAGCTCGCGGAACAGCTCCCACAGCTCCTGCCGCAGCACCGGGTCGAGCCCCACGGTCGGCTCGTCCAGGACGAGCAGCTCGGGCGCGCCGAGCAGCGCCGCGGCGAGGTTGACGCGGCTGAGCTGCCCGCCCGACAGCGTCGCCGCCGTCTGGTCGCGGCTGCGGCCGAGCCCGACCTCGTCGATGACGCGGGCCACGTCCGAGCGCGGGGCGCGCAGCACGGACGCGAAGTAGCGCAGGTTCTCGGCGACGGTCAGGTCGGCGTAGACGGCCGGCCTCTGCGTCGCGTACCCGACGCGGCGCCGCAGGCCGGGCGACCCGGCGGGCTCGCCGAGCACGGTCACCGCGCCGCTCCGCACGATCTGGACGCCGACGAGCGCCCGCATCAGGGTCGTCTTCCCGCAGCCGCTCGGGCCCAGCAGCCCCACGATCGAACCGCGCGGGACGTCGAAGGTGATCCCGTGCAGCACCTCCCGGCCGCCCCGGTCGACCCGCAGGTCGCGCACCCGCACCGCGGGCTCGGACGCGCCGCCCGCCGGACTAGAACTCATCATGTGTTGAATTTAGGCCGGTGCGAGACCGCGGTCAAGGGGCCAAAGGCCCCACAGGAAAGGGGAGGGCCCGCCCGGGACGCGGGGGCGGAGAGGACTGAGGCCTCAGGAGGTGAGGTAGCGCTGGAGGGTCGGGGCCACCAGCTCGATCAGCTCGTCCTCGGAGGCGGAGGCCAGCGGCTCGACGCGCAGGACGTGGCGCAGGACCATCAGGCCGATCATCTGGCCCGCGGCCGCCTGGATGCCGAGCGGCGACGCCTCGGTGGCCTGCGAGGCCCGCCCGAACAGCGCGGACGCGACGAACTCGCGCAGCAGCGCGGCCGCCCGCTCGTTCGTCATCGCCGAGCGGATCATCGCGAGCAGCGGGGCGCGGCGCTCGTCGTCCTCCCAGACGTGCAGGAAGGTGCGGATCAGCCCCTCGCCGAGTCGGTCGGGAGGGAACGACATGATGCGCGGCAGCAGGACCGACGGGTCCACTGGGAAGCGCATCGCCTCGACGAACACGCCCTCCTTGTTGCCGAAGAAGTGGTGCACGAGCGCGGGGTCGACCTCCGCGGCGCGGGCGATGGCGCGCAGCGACGCGCCGTCGTAGCCCTTCTCGGCGAACAGGTCCCGCGCCGCGGCCAGGATCTTCTCGCGCGTCTCCGTCGGACCGGGCCTGCGCCCCGGGCCCCGCCCCCGCGTCCGGCCCCGGGGGTCGCTCACCGGCGCACGCCCCGGCGGGTGATCTCCCCGGCCGAGGTGACCTCCCAGGTGTGGGCGGCGGCGGCCAGGTGCAGGCGCGCGAACGCGAGGGCCTCGGCGAGGTCCTCCATCCGCTCGATCCGGCTGGACGCGCGCCGCGTGTTGACCTCCAGGACGATGTGCCCCTTGAACCCGCCCTCGGCGAGGTTCTCCAGCATCGTCCCGCACGGCTGGTTGCCCCGGCCGGGAACGAGGTGCTCGTCCTTGTTCGTGATGCCGACCCCGTCGGCGAGGTGGATGTGGCGCAGACGGTCGCCCAGGCTCCCCGCCATGTCGATGGCGTCCGACCCCGAGACGGCGGTGTGCGACAGGTCGAGGGTCACGTGCGGGTAGTCCTGGTCGACGGGGTTCCAGTCGGGCAGGTACATGCCCGCCTCGGCGCCGCGCGCCTTGAGCGGGAACATGTTCTCGACCGCGAACAGCACGTCCGTCTCGTCCTGCATGCGGGCGAGGCCCTCGACGAACTCCTTCGCGTAGTCGCGCTGCCAGCGGAACGGCGGGTGCACGACGACGACCTCGGCGCCCAGTTCCTCGGCGACGTCCTTGGAGCGCACCAGCTTGCCCCAGGGGTCGCGCCCCCAGACCCGCTGGGTGAGCAGAAGGCACGGCGCGTGGATCGACTTGATGGGGACCTGGTGGTAGTCCGACAGCCGGCGCAGGACGTTCAGGTCCTGCGACGAGGCGTCCGTCGAGACCATGACCTCGATGCCGTCGTAGCCCAGCAGCGAGGCGATCTCGAAGGCGCTCGGGACCTTCTCCGGGTACACCGACGCTGTGGAGAGCGTGATCGGCGCGTCCGGTACGCGGAGCGCCGGTGAAGGGGCGCCGTTGTGCTGCGGGGCCAAGGCTTCCTCGCCATGAATGATCGCTCGGCTGTGTCGTAGAAGAGAGCCTATGCCGCCGCGGCCGTGATGAAACACTCGCCGGGAGTGATCTCGCTTGCTCCGCCCGCGGCGCGGCTACCCTCTGTCTCCGTGGCCGAGATCGCGCGGGGCGCCGTGCCCAGCCCCAACATCTGGAACTCCCCCCAGGTCTACGAGCTGGAGAACCGCGCCGTCGACCCCGACGGCGTGCTGGCCGGCGCCATGCGCGCGATCCGCCCCTGGGACGGCGCCGACGTCCTCGACGTCGGCTGCGGCACCGGCTTCCACCTGCCGTTCTTCGCCGAGGACGCGCGCCGGGTGATCGGCGTGGAGCCGCACGCCGGCCTCGCCTCGGCCGCGGCGCGCCGCACGCGGGACCTTCCCAACGTCACCGTGCGCACGGGCGCCGCGCAGGCGCTGCCGCTCCCGGACGCGTCCGTCGACGTCGCCCACGCGCGGTGGGCCTACTTCTTCGGCCCCGGATGCGAGCCGGGCCTCGCCGAACTGGACCGGGTCGTCCGGCGGGGCGGCGCGATCCTCATCATCGACAACGACGCCACCCGCTCCACGTTCGGCCGCTGGTTCCAGCGGAGCCTGCCGAAGTACGACCCCGGCGCCGTCGAGCGGTTCTGGACGCGGCGCGGCTTCCACCGGGAGCCGCTGACGATCCGGTGGGCGTTCCAGAGCCGCGAGGACCTGGCCGCCGTCCTGCGGATCGAGTTCCCCCGCGATCTCGCCGACGCCTGCCTGCGCGAACTCCCCGGCCTGGAGGTGGACTATGCCGTGAATTTGTGGTGGCGTTGCCCCTGAGTTACCAGTCGGTTGGGAATTCGGGAGGAACGCACCATGGGTCGCGCCGCCACGAGCCGAGTCACCGCCGGGAGGGCGCTCGGCGGTCTCCTCGCCGCCACCGCCCTCGGCGCGGCCGGCGCCGGCGCCGGGCTGGTCGCCCAGCGCCGCGCCATGCGCCGCCTGCAGCTGCGCCCCGACCCGTTCGCGGG